>NZ_QJSM01000042.1 GCF_003205235.1 Thermoplasma sp. Kam2015
ACTGTGCTGTCTGTGCTGGCAGTTTCTGGAAATTGTTGTTTTCCTCTATACCTGATGGTTTTGAAAACTGTTTTGCAAGATCCTTGTATGATGATAATTTTTCCTTATTGAAGAACTGGTTTCTTAGAATATAATTTACCTGATTATATAGGTTCTTTGATACATGGCACATTCTGGATATTACGCCATTGTCACGGATAAAGATCTGTTCAGTTCTCATCGTTTTCATAGCCTATCTCCATTGAACTTTTCCTCCTTTTTGAATACATTTTCATTGAATAGCAATGAAGCATTGAAATTATATCCTCAAATATTTCCTCCGAATCCAGCTTTTGATTGCCTACTTCAGATACAACGACTGTTTCTGTGCCGTATTTCTGGAATAAATATTTAAACAAGTCAAAACCTATTCTGCTTAACCTGTCCTTGTATGTTATTATCACCTTTTCAACCCTGTAGTTTATGATCTCATCAAGCATATCAAAGAATCCCTTTCTCTTATCAAATGATATACCAGATGCTATATCTGAGTATATTGCATTTATCGTATAACCATTCATAAAACACCACTGCTTTAACTGCTCTATTTGATTGTTTAGATCGTTTTTCTGTTTTGTTGATACCCTTGCATATATGACTGTTTTTCTCTTAACGTCCCTATTTAATAATTTGTAAATATCCTCATCATTGTAGCCATAATGCCCATTGGGCATAACTGTGAACCTTATCTTCCCCGTTGAGGCGTATACATGAAGCGTCTTTCATGATATTCGTAGCAGATTTAATACCTCATTTGCTTTCATAGTTAATAATATAATACAGTATTTGTATAAATAGTTATTAGAATTACGGATTATATCGCCATGTTTATGACCCATCGCTTCATGCATAGATATGAAGGAGTACGAAACTGAGACAAAGGGCGGCAAGATAGAGAAGCGTGTTTTCATTGACTCCGGTTCCTTCGTAACATACGGATACGAGACGGATGGGAAGATGGACAAGAAGATCAGGCTGGTCCTCAACGGCAGGAACGGGAAGAGATCCTACTTCATAATACCGACAGGAAACAAGCGCAATTTGGCTATTGATGCCGATTACGAAGACGATGTCTTCGTGCTCAAGGACGGCCAGGCTGTTCGTGTACGGGATCTGTTCGGCGAACGTTGAACTGAACTTCGCCAATTTTTAAATACCTCCAGCAATTCCATAATCTATGTCAGGTATAGTTACCTACGGTTCCTACATACCCAGGTATCGAATAAAACCAGATGAGATAGCGAGGGTGTGGGGCGAGAACCCAGAACACATAAAGAATGGCATATACATACTCAGCAAATCGGTGCCCGCACCGGATGAGGATGTGGCCACCATATCCGTTGAGGCGGCAAGGAATGCACTCAAGAGAAAGAAGATCAATCCCAAGGAGATCGGTGCAATATACGTCGGTTCCGAGTCGCATCCCTATGCGGTGAAGCCAACCGCAACCATCGTTGGATCCGCCATTGGCGTTGATTTTTCCCTTTTTGCAGCTGATTATGAGTTCGCATGCAAGGCCGGAACGGCTGGAATGCAGAACGTGAAGGCCATGGTGGATTCTGGCATGATAAAGTACGGACTGGCCATAGGCGCAGATACTTCGCAGGGGGCGCCTGGAGATGCTCTGGAATATTCTGCGTCAGCCGGCGGCACCGCGTTCATCATAGGAAAGGACGATACCATAGCGGAGATCAATTCAACGCTCTCAGTGGCATCGGATACCCCTGATTTCTGGAGGAGGGAGGGCCAGCCATATCCAAGCCACGGCGAGAGGTTCACCGGCGAACCCGCCTACTTCAGGCACGTCGTAACTGCGGCCAAGATGATGATGGAGCGCATGGAGACCCAGCCCAAGGACTACGACTACGTCGTGTTCCATCAGCCAAATGGCAAGTTTCCCACAAGAGCCGCAAAGATGCTGGGTTTCGATGAGAAGCAGTACAAGGACGGCCTTCTGACACCGTACATAGGAAACACATATTCAGGTTCGATGATGACCGGCCTCTCCTCGATACTGGATGTGTCGAAACCAGGCGACCACATACTTGCCGTTTCATTCGGTTCCGGAGCTGGATCCGATGCCTTCGATATAACGGTGACCGACAGGATAGAGGATATGGACAGGAACAGGGCACCGACCATAAAGAAGATGCTCGAGAACGTGAGATGGGTGGATTACGCCATCTATGCAAAGTTCAAGAAGAAGATCATAGTGGGTGATGGTATTGAGTGAAGTTTACATAATAGGCGCAGGTGAGACAAAATTCGGCGAACTTTGGGACAAATCGCTCAGGGACCTCGCGGTTGAGGCGGGTCTTGAGGCGATAAAGGATGCAAATATCTATTCGAGGGACGTGCAGATGCTCTATGCGAGCAACAGCCTCGCCGGAACGATAAACGAACAGAGCAACATAGCTGCCCTCGCTGCGGATTTCTCCGGAATTGCGGAGACGCATGTACCTGCTGTGCGCGTCGAGGCGTCCACGGCGTCTGGAGGCGCGGCAGTGAGGGAAGCGTACCTTGCAATAAAGTCCGGAGAGTACGATGTGGTGATGGTCGGGGGCGTTGAGAAGATGACTGACATATATGGTTCGGAGATCATCGATGTGCAGTCATCCATACTGGACAGGGAGTGGGAGAGCTTCAACGGCGCAACGCCTGCAGCACTGGCCGCAATAACGGCGCGGAGATACATGCACGATTTCAAGGTGCCAAGGGAGGATCTCGCCATGATAGCGGTCAACGACCATGCGAACGCGTCCATGAACCCTGACGCGCAGTACAGGAATAAGATAACGGTTGATCAGGTACTGAAGAGCGATCCTGTTGCGGAACCGCTCAACGTGTTCGACTGCTCTCCCATATCAGACGGTGCTTCGGCCATCATTCTTGCATCGGATGAGTACCGCAAGAAGAACAGGCTTGACGGTATAAGGATAGTCAGTTCGGCCATGTCTGAGGATTATCTTGCGCTGCACAGCAGGAAGTCAATATACACGCTTGAGTCAACCAGGATAGCGGGGAAGCAGGCGATCGACAGGGCTGGAATAAAGAGGAATGACATTTCATTCGTCGAACTCAACGATTCGTACAGCATATACGGCCTCATTGAGCTTGAGGATCTGGGCTTCGCTGAGAAGGGCAAAGGACGGGATCTTCTGAGCGAGATAAAGATAGACGGAAGCCTTCCAGTAAACCCCTCAGGCGGGCTGAAGGCGAAGGGGAACCCGCTGGGAGCGACAGGCGTATCACAGTTCTACGAGGCCTATCTGCAGCTGAAGGGCAAGGCCGGGCAGAGGCAGGTGAAGAATGCGAGGTATGGTATGCTGCACAATATGGCAGGAACAGGGGCGACATCGGTCGTCCATATAGTGGGTGAGTGATAATGGGACAGCTGTCAAGATTCTGGAGGGAGAGCGAGCACAGGTACAGGCTCCTTGGCACCAGATGCGATAACTGCGGCAGGGTTTACTTTCCGCCAAGGGAAGTTTGCCCCACATGCCACAGGGAATCGATAGGAAAGATGAAGGATCTGGAGCTTTCCGGTGAGGGTGTTATAGAGAGCTTCACAGTGGTTCATGAAGCTCCGCCGAGATTCTCCAGGCAGAAGCCCTACGTTCTGGCGCTGATAAGGACGGAGGAAGGGCCAATGATAACCGGGCAGATCGTAGACTGCGATCCCTCAGAGGTCGAAATAGGAAAGCATGTCCATGCGGTGTTCAGGCGCATGGGAGAGGATGGGGACACAGGCGTGATCGTGTATGGCTACAAGTTCGCCCTAGACTAAAACAATTTTTTCTGATTTTTTATTTCGTCTATTATACGCCCTACAGTGGACCAGTGCATGCGCACTATCTTCTCCGGTTCTCTAGCGTTTTTCAGGAAGCCATAAAGAAATTCGATGGTTCTCGGATCCGACGGATATCCAGATCCGAAATCTCCATATTTCTCATGAAGCTTGTCTATCTCAGCGTCGCGCAGCACCTTTGATACTATGGAGGCTGCAGATACGGCTGGAAAGATGGCATCCGCCTTATGCCTGCACACAACCTTCTTTCCGGATCGACGCTCTATAGCCTCCTGAGCCCTCTCCTCTATGACATCGTAGCAGTCTATGTATACGGTTGATTCTGCATACTCAAGAAGTTCGATTATTTCGTCCTCCTCGATCTTGTTCAGCGATTCCATTGACATCATCCTGTTTATTTCCTCAGGGCTGAGGATCCTGTATCTCACATGGCATCGATCCATTATTGATTTGAATATTTCGGATCTACGCTTCCTCGATAAAACCTTTGAATCCTTAACTCCAATACCTTTCAGGAACTCTGTATCGCAGCAAACGATCGATATGACCATGGGCCCTATAACCGGCCCACGCCCGGCCTCGTCTATCCCGCACTGTATCTCGGCTTCCATCTGCGGGATGTATAACATCGATAATTTTAAAGCCTTGTAGAAATTCACCTAGATGAGGGCCGGTAGATCAGCGGTAGATCGCCTGCTTTGCAAGCAGGAGGCCTCGGGTTCAAACCCCGACCGGTCCATTCGTCATAATACTAAAAAGTAGCTGATTTACGTGTTTCTCTTACTAATAGGAATATATGATTCTGACATCCTCTCATCCCTGAAGGTCAGAGCTTTCTTGCTCTTTTTTCTTTAAATTTTAAAGTCTATCATGAATCATTATCTTTATCATATATTACTAGTCCTTATTTTGTCACTTGTAGTTCTAATTATCAATGTGATGACATTCAACTCAAAGAATGTCACCGATTATCTGTATCTATTTGATCTCACCTATGCAATAGGGAACAGAACTCATTTTGTTACAGTATGCATATTCCAATAGTGGAATTTATCAGAAGGATGAGGTGTCAGGAAGATATTATACGCTTAGACCATTAAGAAAATGATCAATCCGTTCATTAAACTATATCTCAATAACTTGAATTCCAAGCCTCTTGCATTTATTATACAGTATTTTGTCAAATGTTACCAAAGGCACCTTTCTTGAATGTGCATCATATGCTATTATCCAGTCATTGAAATCTCTGAAGCTCAGATTGTTTTCAACCATGAACGCGGTTACCTTCTCAATTGTCTTTCCAGAAAGCCAGGATATGGTAAAATATCCACTATGCAATAATTCATCAATCTTCTTTCTAACATTATCATTATCTATTCCGTATCTGGGAAGCACAAAACCAAGTTCAACAATTGAAAGCGAACTTATTATGGGGTCCCCGAAACTGTCGATAAGCTCACTCGCCCTTGTATGATGCGGCGAATTCTCTATGGTATCATACACCAGAACATTTGTGTCTATGAACACTCTCATTTGTTGTTCCCATCCCATCCAGCCCTTATCTCACTGTCTGCGTCAAGTGATGAAAGATTTTCGCTGACCTTGAAAGTTATTCTACCCTTCCTTTTTTCTGTAGGGTTTATGCTGTTCTTGAGACGTTGATTGATGATTTTAGAAATATTCTTTGTACTGCCGTACTTTTCTATAGATTCCTTAACTATTTCTTCATATATATCTTCATCAAGGTTAATGGTGGTTTTGACCATGATTATGAATCACCATACCATATAAACATTTTACGGTTAACTTTCTTCTTTATATTGAGTCTTTATAGTTCATCATAAATCATAGTATTCGCTTAAAACATTGATCAAATCCCGACCGGCCCACTGCCTTTTATTCAATGACTTTTGTCACATATACATATAAACCATCGTTTTCCGGTGATGAGCATCGATTATGCGTTGAAAGTATCGCTGAAAACAGATACTAGATTAATAAAAGTGAGCTATTCCTCAGCTGAATCTTCGATTTCTCCTTTCATCGAAGAGACCTCTGCCTGTCCGGACATACGTAAAAGCCATATATCGCTATAACCACAGGTGTGAATTCGGATCTCATCGATCCCGCTCAAGCATCGTAAACTTGTTTATCGTGGATGATACAAAAGAATGTGGGAAGACAATTTATAAATATATTCGTTGAGGGGAGTCCGTGTATCTCTTGTCCGAAGAAGGAGAATTATTGCTTCCCACAAACCCCTAGCCTTTCTATAAAACTGATCTATGGTTTCATATTTGAAAAACGCCAGATTTAACCCGATTCATAGGTAAAATAGAAGTCAGGTGTTAATTGAATGAATTAATTTTTCAATCATAGCCGCATCGATGGAGCGATTCTGAAAATATTCTGAAAAAAGGATATGTTAAACGGCAACATAAATTATTAGCTGCTGCTATTGCGTTGATAAAAAGATCTATGAGGAGATGGCCTCAAGCGATCTGTTCTTTGTCTCCTCACCGAATATCAATGTTATCAGGAACCCCAGAAATCCCACAACAAACAGGATCAATTCCATGGGAATGGCACCATAGAGCTTAAGGGTGATTGGGAAGACCACAGCGGATATGATGGCTCCAACACGGCTTATGGCGGTGCCTGCACCCATGGCTGTTGTTCTTATGCGCGTAGGGAACAGCTCAGATACGAAAATTCCAGTTGTTTCTCCTGTCCCGCCTGCATTGGCAAAGTAGAATATTGCGAACATTGGAAAGAGAAGCAGTAAGGGCGGTTCCTTACTTATGACGATTGCGTATAGTGCCAAAAGCAGCAGAGCTAGACCCTGCGCGAGAAAAGTATATTGCTGCCATTTCTTCCTTCCGAAGCGATCGGCCGTGAAAACGAAGAACAACGTTCCGGTTATGCCTATTATGTATAGAATCAATGTGAGAAGAAGAGATCCGGAATGCGTTGTGTAATGGAGCTCAAGAAGAAGAGTTGCAGTGTATATGCCTATTCCATAAAATATGAGATCGTTGAAAAACCAGGAGGTGAAGGTGAAGAATGCCCTTCTGGAATACGATGGTTTTGCATACCTATCGTCTGGAATGGATTCATCATTCCCAGCCGACACACCAAGCTTTTTCTCTATATCCGCGATCTCCGATTCATCCTTCTTTTCCACAGCGAACCTGGGTGTTTCCTCTACATTTCTTCTGAGTATTAGCACTATTATTGCCGGTATGGCGCCGGCAGCAAGCAGGTAACGCCAGGAAACACTGCCATAGGGAAGAAGCACTAGACCCAGAAACACGGCTACAGCCCCACCGATCCACCATGACATGAGATCAGTCCCGAGAAGCTTGCCCCTACCTTTAACCGGGCTGTATTCGCCGATTATCGAGAGCGTCAACGCATAATCCGCACCTATGGCGAGACCAAGAAGGGCCCTGAATATTATAAGTTCAATGGCGTTTATCGATATTGCGCTCAATATGGCGAATAAGGCGAAGATGAGCATATCCCATTGGTATATGAGTTTACGTCCTTTGAGATCGGCTATGAAACCGAATACAGCACCGCCTATCAGCTGGCCGATTATTGTTGCAACACCGATTATGGCTGATTCCGCTACACCTATATGAAATAGCGGCCCTATGAACAGGAGAGCCGGACCTATCACAAGAAGATCGTAGCCATCCAGAAAATAACCCATATCGGAAAGCGCTGTTATCAGATAATGATATTTCTTGATGCTGAGGGCATCAAGTTTTTTAAGAAGATTATCCTGTGCCACACTATTCTAGACCAACGTATTATATCTTTTTTTCCATATAGAGATATATAGGGATAAATGCAACACCATTAATGCAACACATGTGAGGTCTTCCATACTAACTAGTATTTCTGAAACAAAAAATGATTTTGAAGTATGAGGGTGGGATATTCTTTCTTCCATACTAACTAGTATTTCTGAAACAAATCCCTTAATCCCTATATAAGGCATCGGTGGATGCGATACCTTCCATACTAACTAGTATTTCTGAAACAATATATGTGTAGATATATCAGATATGCCCATTGAAGACTTCTTCCATACTAACTAGTATTTCTGAAACTACTTACAAGGTTTTTGCCACTCAATAATGATGATAATTTCTTCCATACTAACTAGTATTTCTGAAACGTCTCAATCCGGCTCCTCCTTCCGAAGAGATCGAATACTTCCATACTAACTAGTATTTCTGAAACATGACATTTCATACTGCCTATAATCTGCTGTTACGGTTCTTCCATACTAACTAGTATTTCTGAAACCAGCCGGTCCTCACGGTAACAATGAGGGAGCTTGAAGAGTCTTCCATACTAACTAGTATTTCTGAAACTACCAGAGAGAAAGGCTTAAAGATTACGAGGAAGTCTCTCCTTCCATACTAACTAGTATTTCTGAAACTGATAAATATAGCCAATCATAGAATTAAAACAGAAACAGAAACTTCCATACTAACTAGTATTTCTGAAACCGGTGGCTGAGTTCATTGCTGTTTATCTAATATATCTACTTCCATACTAACTAGTATTTCTGAAACGAGATTTTTAAAGGATAGATAGATGCGATATTCTATCTCTTCCATACTAACTAGTATTTCTGAAACAGACACAATAAGAACTTTGATAGGGACTTTGCCGTTATACTTCCATACTAACTAGTATTTCTGAAACCCAGACAGTGTTTGGTATTTCGCGTTCAGAGCGTTGTCTTCCATACTAACTAGTATTTCTGAAACAATCTATGACTTTGAGGATATCATCCTGCTCATTTGCCACTTCCATACTAACTAGTATTTCTGAAACTTCAGGCGACAAAAAAATGCAGACAACGCAGCCGCACAAGTTCTTCCATACTAACTAGTATTTCTGAAACTACTTACAAGGTTTTTGCCACTCAATAATGATGATAATTTCTTCCATACTAACTAGTATTTCTGAAACCCGTTGTCTATGATCTTATTTCTATACTGTATATAACGATTTCCAATATGTTTTATGTATTTATAGCATGAATAATTATATAATGTATATAAGATACAATATTAATATGGTATAATACGATATCTACCAACGAAAGAATTGAAAATTTCGGTAAGCCTCATTTTTTGACTTTGTTTAAATACCCTTACCGACATTTTCTTATATAAATAAATTATGTAGCGATAGTGACACAAATCCACGAACATACCATTGCTCAATGATCTACGGATTATGTAGTGCATCATATAACGTTTAGATCCCTTTTCTCCCCTATTATGAATCTATCAACATATCCCTTTGTCTTGAATTTATATAATATTACAGAATCGCCCTCTTCCAGCCGCTCATCTAAGCCTTCCATCATCTCGTTCAACAGCGCATCCGTTATTTCCCCCTCAAAAACACTGTTCTGCACCCATATCAGATACCTCTTCAGATATTTGTTGATCTTAGAAACCCTCTTCTCGTCAACATCATAGACTAAGATGGCGTACATCAATCCCACATCCTGAACGATCGGTATCTCTTGCCTTCCGATACATGATGCAACAGTTTATAGCATTCCTCTCCAATTATGGTTTCATAAGTTGCGTATCCATTTCCAACCTTCAGGCTTGACTCCATCCTGTCTCTATATGCTGAGACGAACTTGTTCCTGCCGGTATCGTTGAGGTAAACACCACCATCCCGTTCTTCGAAGTCGCCATCCTTCATTATTCTATTGTTTACCAGATAGGCCACAAGCCTCTCAACTATCACTGGCTTGAACACATCAGCTATATCCAAGGCCAACGAGAACGATCTGTCAGATGGCTCATGCAGAAAACTTATGGATGGATTGAGTCCTGATGCGATTATCTTCGTAAGAACTGAGGAATAAAGCATTGCGTTGCCGAAAGAAATCATCGCATTGAGGCTGTCCGGTGGTGGATGGAACTGCCTCTTGAAACTAGGATAGCCCTTGAATATCTTAGGAAATGATGAGTAATAATCAGACCATATGTTGCCCTCCACACCCAATATGGAATTTATGTTGTCCTTCTTGATCGCATAGGATCTTATTCTTTCAATTATGCCGCTTATGGCCCCATCCTCGTTGTAATAACGCAGATTCCTGATTATGTTATGGCGTATACCTTCGACCATCTCAGCGGCGATATCAAGCCTATCCCTGCTTGAATAAGCCATTGCCTGCTTTACCGTATTCATGCCTATTTCATTCTTTGATATCGGGACTATGGATGACATGTATGTACCGTTGGGTCTGAGTATGTGCACGATTATGCCGATCTTAGAGAGATAATCGAGGGCCCATGAGCTGAGGCTCACCTTACCGCTTATGATTATATCCTCCACGTTCAGAACTGGAAGGTGCTTCTTGAAATCCTTGCCTATGAAGACCAGGGTGTCGCTCTCGCGCTCCACCGACCCATCCTGAGTTATGTAGAAGGTATATTTCATGTCCCTACTGAAGCAGGTCTCTTATGATTTCGCCGAGCTCCTCGGGATATACCCTACTCTTATCCTTGAATATAAGGCCAGATTTCACGTATGCGTCTATGGTGGAATCCAGAACGCCGCTATCCTCGATCGGAATACCGTTGAGGAGCCTCTTCAACATTTCTATTTCATCCCTTGGAAGGCTGATAACGGGCAGTTCTATGTAGGATAGGCTCTCTGGATCTGGATAGAAGACAGGATCGTACAGTTTCTCATCCTTACGATATCGCTCAGTCGCGGTCTTTTCATCTACATCTCTGAAATCCTTCATGATCTCGTCCTTTATCTTCTCGAAGTTCTCATTATAATTCCTCACATCTTTGTTTATGACGTTGTAAACCTTGCTGATCCCAGCCAAACCAGCATACATGGACATGACTATGCCCTGTATCTTTCTCCCACCTGTCACGTTGAGATATATCCTGTCCGAACCATGATTCCTCGCATCACCTATGGCATTCACAAATACCCTCAGGAAATCCTTGAGGGAATCGTTATCGGTTATGTCCTGATACCTTATCATGTGTCTATGAAACCTTATGTTTCCATACCGCGATCTGATGGCACCAATAACGGCATTTACACCCGCTTTTATTTCCTCGTCGTCGGTGAATATCAAGCTGACATCGAAGAGCTTCTCATCCGTATTCCTTAGATACCAGAAGACCTCGCTAACCACCATCGGTGTGGTGCCCACCGTACATATGAGCAAAGATCCCAAACTGATCACCGCCTTATAATGAGCTGTCCAGGCCTCTGACTGCTCTGCGTGAACCACATCGTATTTGCCGGCTCTGCTATGAATTTAGAGACTGCCATTGCCCTAGCACCCCTGTATCTCCCAAGCGTTATGATCGGTCCTTCCTCGATCTTATTTGAGATCCCTGCCCATTTCTGGTCTATATATTTTATGCCCTCTATCATTTTATTGTAAGCATCATTTTCATCATTTATTTCTTTAAAGAAATTTTCGAACGGGAAAGGTTTAGGATCAGAATCTTCACTTTTATCATATTTATCGAGAAACGTAATCATCTCAACTCTGTCGTAAAGAAATTCGCCTTCAAACTTGCCCGATGTCAGGAAGACGCCCACGTTTGGTATTCCTCCCTTTACATTTGCGTTATTCCTCCTCTCTACGGTCATTATGGATAGTTTGTATTCTCCAACAGGCATGAAGTCAGAGAATCTGAAGGCACGGCCAAGGGCATATGAGTATATTAGGGTACGGTTCCCACTCTTAACCTTCAACTGTGCCTTCTTTATCAAATCGTATATTTTATCCAGATTGGCTTTGATCGCATGGCCATCAGCGGAAGAAGATATGGCCGCCTGAACTATGATGCCGGTCAGCATCGCCCCCTTCACGCTGGATCCGGGTATATAAGGTTTTTCATTGCCCGGGAAACCTGTATGTGCATGAACGATTATATTGCCCTTGTTCCTGAAGTCCTTGGATTCCACCTTGACGTTATCATATATGATCGAATCTGAAACCTTGTCCTTAACTTGCTCCCAGAATTTATTTATCTTTTCATTCAAATTTGTAACATCTTCGTTCTTTGATTTTTTTATTAAGTCTTCCAATAGGCTTTTCATTTTTTCTAAATGCTCGAGGGGCATTGTCGAAATTGCGCGATATACATCGTATATACTCGCTCCATTTTTCCCCTCGAAGACCTCAAAGGTCGTTCTATTTATGCCATCCCATATAAGAATGGGTGTATTTACCTCAAGCGTTATCTTCATCTTCTAACCTCCAGGGCCATCAGATTGAACGGAAGCAATCTCTTCACTCGCCCGCCTCCAATCGGTATTGTCTTCCCATTCACCGGACCTTTTAGGAAAAGTAGCGAGCCTTCGGTAATGGGACGAACAAACCCGAACGAGGATCCATCCCCATTCAGTCCAGATATGATACGCGTTCTGTAGTAGGATCTCTCAAAATCGATCATGCGTAGCTCTCCTTCGGCCGGCACGAAGAGTGATAGGGACATATAGTAGGCGTTCCCGGAGACGCCCGTCTGAAGATGATCTTCAAACTTCTCAAACGTAAAGCGGCCGTAGCCAGCGGATCGCCGACCGGAAAGACCTTCCTTCTCCAAGTCTTGCAGCGCGATCTCGGTTTCATCCTCCCATTTTGTGCGTATATGAACCCAGAACTTTCCATCCCGGGCGTAGAATGCAAAATGCCTGGCAAACACCTTTGTCTCATTTGCATATATTTTGTTTCCATAATAGACAAATGGTTCCACGACCATGCCCTTGGCCTTACTTTCGCTTTCATTATTTTTAGACGCCTGCCTTATCTCTTCCAGATCCCCTAAGTTTATCTCGACGTCGTTTTTCATTATCTCCCTTATCCTTTCCAGCGGAAGATACCTGGGCAGACCCTTTCTGTTCCTCATTAGATCCCTGAATTCTTCTTCTGATACGTCTGCTCTAATGTACATCAGAAGGTTCGAGATGGGAAGCAGTATCTCATCCTTTGGACCCATTGGAAAAGGGCTGGAAGCTATAAGCGAACCATCCTCGCATGCTCTACGCACCTCATCGGCATCCACGCCACGGAGGATCAGCCTGCTTATCAATGCACCAGTTATCTTCATGGAATCCAATACCGTTGAGGCCGTCCTCATCTGCATTTTTATGGCGAATTCCGGCATGATGGCACTACCTGCCTTGAATCTCCTCTACGTGGATCCTTCCGTATCCCCGCGATCCGCTGCCACCCAAGTAACTTTTCTCCAGAAGGTCTATGCCTTCTTTGAGAAGTTCGATAAGGTCTTCTTCTTTGTCACCTTCGAAAACGTTTATACCTATCGTACCTTCGAACCTCAGTTGCGGTACTGCACGCTCAATGAATCGGGGATTGGCCCTACCAGTCCCTCTGTTTATAGAATTTTCCGCCTTTATCTCCGTGCCAAGCCTGTAGTATCCCTGTTCCCTTTTCACCAGCTCATTCATAGTATCTTCGCTGAGGAAAAAATCGCTGAATGAGAACCTTGTATAGACGAAATCCATCTGATGAGAATTGTCTCCTCTTGGGCAACCAAATGCCTCTCCGATCAATTTCTTTTTTCCATTCAAATTAGCTTTGCAGCTCACCATATCAGGATCCTTCAAGTTATCGAAATCCCCCTTGCTGAAGTACTTAAGTTCAAGAAGCGAGCGCATCCTTCCTTTTATGGATGATCCCGGTATATACGGGACCTCATAATCCCTGTCTTTCCATCGGATCTCAACGGTAATAACGGGTGAATCCGCCCCGCCTATGCCAACCTTCTCCTGTCCACCGCCTATGTGCATTCCGGTTCTAAGCTCTATCGAGTAATGTTTCACCAATATATCTTTAAGCATCGAATCAACCATCCCTATCACCTCTATTGTTTTTCCTTTGAATAGGCTATAACCGCCTGAAAAACATCGGAAAATCTATCGAGTCTTTTCACCAAATCATCGTCGCTACCGTCTATGACAGCTTTAATCATTTCCTGTAGCTTTTCTATAAAAGGTTCCGCATCTCTTGCGTTTCGCAAAGAATACTGCAGAAGAGGTATCATGATTGCAAGTTTCGCCTTTATCTCATCTCTGTTTGCTTTCTGATTGTTTACGACGCTATCCCTAAGCGCGACTATCGGATCGTAGAATTTGCGTAGTTGAGTCTTGGTTATTACTGGTGACCGCACTAAATTTTTAATATCGCCATTCGAACCAAAAATTTCAACTATTTTCGATGTGTCTCCTTTCTTTATATAATCTATAATATTCCCTACATTGCTCTGACCTTGGTAGTTTCCACCAAATTGCTGTTTATTATTCCTTGGGTTATTTCCCATCATCAACATCACCATCCGACTTCTTGTTGTACAGCGCCGAAAGGGACGCTGCCACCTTTATATATTTAAAAACTTGTTCATTCAATATTTTTTCCCTAAACTCTTCCATCTTATGGCCGCATTTCTGTTCTTTCCAGTTTCTGGTCAGGTAATAGTACAAATAAGGATCGGGCACCTTTATCAACGTTCCTTTACAGATGTGATCCACGTAAGGGTTGTAGTCGTTCAAGGAGTTTAAAAAATATGGGAAGCCATGCGAAATGTGCTTGCAGCCAACTATGTATTCATTGATAATCTTCGCAACCTCATTCTGTTTCGACAATTCATTCCATGGCAAAGTTGTATCAAATATGGTTACAGCATCCTTTTCACTTCCATTCTTCTTGAATCCCTTAGACCTATGGAGGTATTCTTCCCCCATCTCTATGGCGTAGCGGATTGGCTTATCTCCCGAGAAGTTGAACATGCCTGCCGACATTGTCACCCTGTTGAGCGTCCAGCGTCTGAAGCTATCCCTCAGATCAATGGCGAATTCGACAGCCTTATCAAATCTGGCCACGGCGGTAACATCATCGCCCCCAGAATAAACTACATAGGTTTCATGCTTCTTTGCTATCTTATCCAGAACCGTTGAGAAGAACAGAGATGTGTATAAGCTGAGAGTTTCAAAGGTGCTTATCGTGTCCTTAACGAGACCGCCAGAGGATATGTAGCCGAAGTTGTCCACATCGCCCTTGAACAGGCATAGATCCTGAGAAATGGACTTAACTCCGATATCCTCGAACGTCTTAACTTTGCCATCTTTCTTTGGCGTATAATGCCCAACCAGCAACATCCTAGACACTTTGTCTCCAGATCTAAAGGGTTGTATATTCGGATCGAGGAAAAGAAACTCCCTAACGCCGCTGTCGTCCATTTCTCCCCCATAGGAGTACCGCTGTTTACCTATTTCAATGGTGAATACGCCTTTATCAGACAGGGTAATGAAGTTTTTTGATTCGCTCATCTTCGCAATCAGCGCTCCAAGATCCTCCTCTTCCTTGCATATCCTGCACTTACCATCGCTTTCCGAGTCTATTGGCCTTAAACCGCAAGCATTGCATAACCTCGAAGAACTTGGCGGTGTATAGAAATCTATACTCGAAGGATCATCGGAGAGTATCCCCCTCTTCCTCCTCTCGATCTCTATGGTCAATTCTGAACGCATCACTCTGAAGTTCTTCCGCTTCTCATTTGAATCATCACGAGGGAGATCCTCGAACCGTTCCCTGACCCAGCCTATGGCCATCCCAAGCCCCCTGTGATCCATGAACATTTTTTCGATTTCTTTCCTTATCTTTTTGAGCTTCTCCTCCGTATCGCTTTTTAGCGGTACAAGCATCAAAAAGCCACCAGAGCTCTGTGTTATGACGCTATAGAGACCTACATCGAGCTCCTTTCTTATATGCGCTATAACTGCGTCCACAAGCAGGTAAATGGAAAATGAACGGCCTCTGAACCTCTTTGCAGCCTTTTCGTCCGCGCCCTCTCCCGTCCCATCGTCTTCTGTCTTTCTGAAGCGAGAAAGATAGGCTTGTATCCCAGAGACGTCCCCTCCCAGCAGCAGAAACTCCCTCTCATTATGAAGTCTGGCATGGGCGATTGCGGCAGTAAGCCTGAGATGTGCCGAGAGCGATATCGTCGGCTGGTCATAATAGTATGCTGATGATACCGCCCATGTATATTGATCTATGAGTGTGACGAGGTTGTCTACAAAGGCATTCTTGTTCTCCTGTAGACTCAGATGCTTCAGATCTTCGCAGAGATCCTCATCGATCATTCTCAATGCATTGGTTGTGTTTTCGCTCGAATTCATCAATGTGGTGAGGTCCTTTTTCGAAAAATCCTTTAGGGAAAGAGTGGGCATGAGATTAATACCACCGCTCTGATTTTTATGATCCTTAATATAAGAATATATGCTCTTCAGGTGAACGTCGCTTCCGCCATGCTCCAATTTATCTTCATACTCCTCCCTATCATGGGAGGCGCTAAGCCTGTCGGATTCCTTCAGTATCTTTAACAGCCCCTCATCATCGTCCCTGTAAGACTTTTCGGAATGATGATTGGCGACAAGATCGATTATACGTTCTCTGTACTCGCCTAGAGACCCATTGAGGCTTTCCCTAAGCATCTCCTCTCCATGCGCTGCATGTTTCTTGTTTCGCCTGTATCTTGTTCGTATCTTGCCCACATCGTGAAGTAGCGCGGCACATGCTAGTATAAATTCATCCTCATCCATGGACATTCACCGGATTTAGAAAACCGAATCCCATACTAACCTTCTCCCCTATGCCTGCATCCATTAAGAACCTGTAAAAATCTATATATCTATAGCTTAGTCTCTCCTTTTTCAGCAACCTCCAGGTAGATCCTATAACGAAAAATTCCCTCCCCATCTTCCTTAGCCTCACCGATACCTCTTTGTTGAAGAGAAGCTTGTCGAAGATCACGTCTTCAAAGGTGAACCCAGTCTTTCCTGTGAACTGTATATACCTCTTGACAGCGTTCTGCTTCAAGCGCGTAAGGAAGAAGGATAAACTATCGTCATTTCTGATTGAAAAGTAAAGATTTTTTCTGTTATCCTTTGAAATAACGATCGGACTGCCAGTTATGAAAGCGTTTGGCCTTTTGTTCAGGTTGAACATCTTAAGGTCGGCCACATCCAGTCTCGATTCGCCTAGATATATGAAGTTGTCCTTGGATATGGCTTCAAACAGCATTTTTATCATGTCCACGTCGGGCGAAGAAATTATGATCTTCTTTTCATCTCCAGGCATCAATGGACCTGATGGAAAAAAATCGCTGAATGTGAAATATCTAAAACGGTTGCTGGCGTGCAGGTAATCGATGCCGGCATCCCTGAGCAGATTATGTATTAGGCTGTTCATATAATACTTATTGAATTCATCAGCCGGAATCTTGGTCTTTGAATTCAGCGTAATAATTATTCTGCTCACTAATAATCGATCTGTTTACCATATTTTAATCTTTCCATTATTTTATAAGTATAAATGAATATATTAGATTGAACATTGCATTTTGAATAATAGTATCTAGACACAACCCATTGCATCATAATTCTTCTTATAGACAGATATTTAAGTTTGACATTGATGTGTATTCATATATTCCATCAGATCTAGGATGTGGCATATACGGATCTGCGCTAATGTTCCTTTCCATCCTCGATGTTCTGATACAATCGCTATGATTATCTTGCCCAACATCGAGACGTTATTCGCATATCCATGAACACTTAAGATTTTCTTTATTCATGCGAATCTGACTCAGTATGCATTGTTCCGTACCTCTATCGCCGTTTTAGTTATCCGTCGCAACAGATAGCATGAATTCAAGAAAATGGCTAGGATGTCTGCACATCGCTTTATCTCTATCAATAGATCCGTTGTACTTAAGGAAAGAGTATTCTGATCCGGATGGACAGCCCTGAAGCATAAAGGCTTTCAGAGAACTGAAAATGGCTTCATATCTAAAAAGCGGTGAGATCCAATACTAATATATATTACTATATATAAATTCTAAATGGAATATGCTAAAAAACACCGGTGTGAAAATATCTAAAATATATCCCTGGCATCAGACATGACTTTGCAGTTTCTGCTAAGTCTTCTCTGGTCATGATCGACTGTTTTCCATCGAAAAATCCCATGTATAGTAGGGATATAAAGTAGGGATATTAAAAAATATATCCCTCCAATATCCCTCATATATCCTATTGGAAATACGGCATCAGCATTAAAAAGTATTGTAATTTAGGGATATATCCCAATATCCCTCGATTGATGCAATTTCGTCTCCAGACCACGCATTACCAATAGGCTATATGCAATCAATAATTTATATCCCCAATATAGCCTATTGAAAATACGGCTTCCGCGATGAAAGGTATGGTATCTAAGGATTTATCTTGTTACCATACCATTTATCCCCTTGAAAATACGACTTCAGAAGAAAAATATCGTTTATCCCATTGATAATAGGGCTCGAGCATTGAAATTGTCATTCATATGATCAAAAAAGACCACCTCCATACTAACTAGTATTTCTGAAACACACAGGATAGGTCAGAAGGAATCCGTCCTTATTCAACTTCCATACTAACTAGTATTTCTGAAACAATATAAAGATTATAACATCATTTATTCCAACTATTGTTGCCTTCCATACTAACTAGTATTTCTGAAACTTACGGATTATGGCGTGTATGCCTTCAACCGTATAACGGTTCTTCCATACTAACTAGTATTTCTGAAACTGAGTTCGATGCGTCTAACTATTGGGAGACGAACCGTCTTCCATACTAACTAGTATTTCTGAAACTAAAGAAACCGTGCAAAAGATTGCCACACTGACAAACAAACTTCCATACTAACTAGTATTTCTGAAACCTGCCTCAGCAAGTTGGGAAAGGATGGCGTTTTAAACCTTCCATACTAACTAGTATTTCTGAAACTTCACATCGTGGGCGACAGCGACTATTTTGTATACAATCTTCCATACTAACTAGTATTTCTGAAACATGTGGAAGGAAAAACGCAGGTTCCGACGGGCTACTACCCCTTCCATACTAACTAGTATTTCTGAAACTATCATCTGTTCGATCAGGATTTGAACGCGTGGTTTCTTCCATACTAACTAGTATTTCTGAAACTGGCATATCGCAATAATACATAATAGACCTGCATCTTTGCTACTTCCATACTAACTAGTATTTCTGAAACAGGTGAAAAAATGGTTGTGAGGATAGGAGAATACAACCTTCCATACTAACTAGTATTTCTGAAACATGTGGAAGGAAAAACGCAGGTTCCGACGGGCTACTACCCCTTCCATACTAACTAGTATTTCTGAAACATGAGATCGGGATGGCGAAGGTACCGACCCTGATATCACTTCCATACTAACTAGTATTTCTGAAACAGGTGAAAAAATGGTTGTGAGGATAGGAGAATACAACCTTCCATACTAACTAGTATTTCTGAAACGAAGTTTTCCATGAAACGGGGACTTCAATATTAAGTATCTTCCATACTAACTAGTATTTCTGAAACAAACGAAGGCGATGTTTTCATTGCCGCAATCGGCGGAACGCTTCCATACTAACTAGTATTTCTGAAACTGGCAGAATTTATAGCTGTATATTTGATCTATTTGAGAGACCTTCCATACTAACTAGTATTTCTGAAACTCGTATTAGCCTTCATCGCTAAATATATGACAAGGACGACTTCCATACTAACTAGTATTTCTGAAACGAGGAATAAAATGACTTTATATATTTTTGGAATAGAATCTTCCATACTAACTAGTATTTCTGAAACTACAGATTACTGTATCGGCTGACGTGAAGGAAGCCATACAGCTTCCATACTAACTAGTATTTCTGAAACTTTGCAGAAATGCAGACATATGATGACAGTGAATTTACCTTCCATACTAACTAGTATTTCTGAAACTGTTAGAAGCCGATGATCGGTATTACCAAGAAAATCTTCGCCTTCCATACTAACTAGTATTTCTGAAACGCGAGGTGGCCACAGGAACAGACGGAGCGCTTGGTCACTTCCATACTAACTAGTATTTCTGAAACTAGGCTCTGCAGTAAAAACTAATGGCTTTTTTAAAAACTTCCATACTAACTAGTATTTCTGAAACGGCATTAGAAACAGCATTTTTACACTGGGGACATGACATCCTTCCATACTAACTAGTATTTCTGAAACCGAAGCAATTGCGGTGAATATATCCCATTTATCGAAACTTCCATACTAACTAGTATTTCTGAAACTGGGTGGAAATAGCGAACCCGATTAAGAGTATAAAAACTTCCATACTAACTAGTATTTCTGAAACTGTTTATATACCATCAAGTATTTTCTGTATTGGGTAAGAATCTTCCATACTAACTAGTATTTCTGAAACAAACTTCCTTTTCGATGAAATCAACTACTTCCTCTCTTGTCTTCCATACTAACTAGTATTTCTGAAACCCGTTGTCTATAATCTTATTTCTATACTGTATATAACGATTTCCAATATGTTTTATGTATTTATAGCATGAATAATTATATAATGTATATAAGATACAATATTAATATGGT
>NZ_QJSM01000043.1 GCF_003205235.1 Thermoplasma sp. Kam2015
AAATCATACTTTTATATAATATTTTCATATTTGATCTTGCTATCACCTATAGTAATCCGTTTCATAGTTTTTTTACTCCTTAAAATGAACACGTCAAGTACTTCGTTTCCATAATTTATGTATTTTTTGAGTTTATCTAAAAGAATCCTAAGGTTTCCAAGCGTAATATCCCCAATAAAAACAGAATTTTGAATATGTATAAGATATGGTTTACATATTTTTGAAATCAATACATCTTTTTCTGAATTCACATCATATACTAAGATTACAAACATATTACCTCCTCGGGGTATATGGCTTGTAATATTCCCCTTCCATTATAAATCTTTCTAGTTTATATAATTCAAGCCTAATAAGATGCTTATTTGATATATATCTTGATAAAGCCTTGGAATAGACAGTTTTCTCTAATTCTTCACTAAAGCGGTTTAAAACTAATCTTCTCCCACTTTCATTGAGAAAAACTCCTTCGTCTGATATAAAATGCATCTCTGGTTTAATTTCCTTTCTCTTTATCATTGAAATTATAACCGAATGCCCAAATATAGGTTTAAAAATCTCAGATACATCTAATGCTAGGCTATTCCTTGCAGATGACGGCTCATGTAAAAAACTTACAGTAGGATCTAAGTGAGTACAAAAAATCTCAGAGGCAACTGTGGAATATATCAATGAATTAATAAAACTAATGAGCGCGTTCCCAAATGAAAGCGGAGGTCTTCTAGTCCTTATTCCTATCTTAAAGTAATCGGGTAAAATAGTATCTAATGCATCAAAATATGAATCTGCTATATTTCCTTCTACACCCATTAAACTCTGTATATTTCTTGCTGATATTATATCTTGATAATTTATTTTAATTTTATTTGCCCTATGCCTTTTCAATGTGATGTTATAATTTCTAGCCGCACCAATGACGAATGCCCTGGCAAGAAACATTCTAGAATTCTCATCAATGAATTTCGAGAACTGCATGATCCTGACTTTTCCACTTATTAGATAATTCTCTGGCAGGATGCTGGAAATATATCTTCCCGACATGGACATAATGAAAACCGGTATAGATGTTTTTGATAACAACTGGATAGCTGGTTTTGTAATTGTAATATTCCCCAATACGATTATTGAGTCGACATCATTTAATGGTATTTCAGATTCTCCATCCTTGCTCTTTAGTGTCAGGCTTTCGTCTTTCCTTGAAAGGATACCATTTGAGTTCAAATAGTATGGTCTCATAATTCATCCCCAACAAAATTCCACAAAACTGCAACCACGCCTACAGAACGGGTTTCTTCTTGCTTTTGGTATTTCTGCTGACCTCATTGTATCTATCAGCAAATATGCCCTATCAAGATCGTCCAGATAATCATTCAAGCTTATTGTTACTGTCTTCCTAGAACCTGAGAGATGAAGAACTCCTGTTGCCTCTTTTCCATATATCTCCAATAAACAGTTAAGATAATGAGCTACTTGAAGGAGATCAGCCTTTAAGGCTCTTCTCCCACGCTTATATTCGTGCACAATCATAGAGCCGTCTGACATAATTTCAAGGTTATCAATAACATTAGAACCAATTCTGACGCTTCTGTACCCGGGATGCTTTCTTACTTCAGAAAGATACTTTCCTTCCTTTATGAATTCATTTCCATCTGAAATATATATATTATGCAGCGATAACCAAAGTCTTCTATCACATATCTGAGAATAACTCACATCCGTCCCCCTATATTCTTCAGGCCTCATAAACACCCCCTAAATCTCCACCAGCAACTTTAACCGTTCAGGATAAGCTGTTAGCGATACTATATTCTTCAACTCTTTCGCAGTATCATAGTCTAACAGCGGGCAGAATTTGAGATATTCTTCAATACAATTATTCAATCTTTTTTCGATTTCTTGCTTTTCTCTGTGATATAAGCGCGTAAAGGAAATTCTTACCTTTTTCGTTCCTTCAGTTACATACGGAAACCCTACGACATATATATCAAAGTTATTATCTGGTTTATTTTTGAAACCGTTCACCTTTATTATTCCATCAACATTGGTATAATCGGTGTTCTGAATAAGCCATATTGCATCGTAGTTAAATTGCTCTATTTTCTGATCTTCGCTATTATCCTCTTCCATTAAAAAGGTGGCATCCTCCCTATCTCCAATAAAATGTCTAAACGTTTCCTTATAATCATTAAACCATTTTACGAAATATTGAAGCCCATCGCAATTCTTAGGTATATCAGTTAAATTCAACTTTGATAGTGCCTCAAAAATGGAGATAACTCTTTTCATACCTGAAATGTATTCGCTTTTTTGTGTTTTCACAGCTTCAGATAACAATATTCTCCTCGCATCAGGTGTAAAAAATTCATTTAAAAAACCTGCATATACACCCACAATATATGGTTTCATTACTCCGTGTTGTTCACCTATCTCTTCAGATAGCCTTTCAATTAAATTCTCACCTGATTCTATTCTTGACCATACTCTGGATATCAATGCTGGGTCTCCAATGCTAATTATTAAACGACTGGTGAAATTTATTCCTCGGCCTATTCTTCCAGCCCTTTGTCTTAAATTGTGACCATAGTATCCCCTATCTATAATGAAATTTGTAAACTCTTTTGGTGGATTATATCCCTGTTCCACAATATTAGATGCTATAACAATTCTATGCTCAAAACAGTCTTTCAACGCTGTATCCTTAGATTCATATTTCGATAGATCAAGCCTATTTAGAAGACATATATCTTGACCATTTATCCCGTTACTGCACATTAAGTCCTTTACTTCATGACATTCTCTTATACTATCCAGAATAAGGAACCACTTTCCGTCCTTCAGATCCTTAATATGCTCTCTTATCACATCTAGAGCCGTTTCTGAATGTAAATCATATTCAACCGGGCCTCTGATAAGATCTCTTCCGCTTTTCTGCACTTCAACTATCTGCAACTCATTTTCGTTAAGAATATTCTTAAGCAATGCAACTAGGCCTTCATCGAGAGTCGCAGAGCTTATGATAAATTTGATCTTCTTTCTAAATAATGAAAGTAGCGCAATCAATCTGTATTTCTGATCGATACTATAAACATGGAATTCATCTAGAACTACACATCTTACTCCCTCTAAAACCAAGTCCGAAACCTGATCTGATCTAGAATGAGGAATCTTATAAAAATTGAGAAGAATATAGAAAAGAAGCGTGGGGTTAGTAAATATTATGGAACTCTGGCCAATGATTTTTGATATTAATACATCTTTTTTCTGATTGTATTTATTCATCTCTTCTTGCAGACTGGAACCAGTTATTTCAGATACACCTGGAATCGTTGAACTAAAGGCGGTATAATTTTGATCTATCAAAACATTATTTGGCATCACCACAATTGTTTTAAATCTGTCATTAAAAAGCCTAGAAAATGCTGTCGTTTTCCCCGCACCTGTTGGAGCTTCTAAAATCATGACATTTTTATCAGAGGATAAAAATCCAGCAAGTATTTCTTGAAATGAACGATCAACATATTCTTCAGGAGCCTTTATTAATCTACAGACCATTCAGCGCCTCCAAATAAAGAGATATAAACTGTTCAATATTAATAGGCCCAGCGATGAAATACTGAAGCACAACGTGCTCAGAAAATTCCATTTTGATATTTTGTAATTTATTTATATCAAGCGAAATAATGTTCCGTAAAGTGTATAAATTAATATAAATTTTTATTCCCTCAGGTTCAATTTCTTCAATTTTTAGTACACCGGTCTTACCGGTCCCAACCCGAAGCACTTGTGGCAATGGCCATTTTCCGTCGTCTAAAATTATGGCATAAAATTTGCTTCCGGGTTTTATTGGCTGCTGAAAGTAAAAATTTTTATACATAACCTGACCCACCTTAATAGCAGGATGCACATTTGAGCCATTGTAATCTATGCCCTGCAACGTGTTTCTTATCAATGGTTTAAATAGCTCTATATTCCCCTCATCCAATCCTGCCATAAAACCAGGTACTGCTACTGAAAACCAAAAATTGTATCTTTTAAGTTCCTCATATTCTGGCTTGAACCTGTTTGTAAAAGGAATATTATCAATACCAAGTTGATGTAGCATAGCATATTTAAGTGCAATATCTCCGATAAATTGAGATGATCTGTTTCCTCTTCCACTTGGTTGATAATAATAATTTATTGGTTCTATGGCTGTAAGTTTTATTCCTCTTACCCTCATCGGTTTTACACCTTCCAAAAATCTGACCAGTCTTGCTCCATTTTGGAAACAAATTGAGAAGACAAAGTTCGCATCTCTTCTCTGTTAGATGAAAGGGATTTGACTTCGTTTAGAAAACTCTCCAAAGCATTACCTGTTAGGAAATCATTACCATAGCTACTTTTCATTTGTTCAATTATAAGCTTTTCTGGCTCCCATGAGTCACTATTCCATGCTTCTTCCATAACTGAATAGGATGTTATACTCCTATCTCCCTTTGAAAATCCTATTGCCAGTATAGTATTCTGCATGTTATCACCAAGAATTGATGTCCTTGCACCATATCTCGTTGTTCTGATAGTAGCCGCAATTACAACTTTCAGAATGTCCAACGAAGCATTCTCCAATGATATGAATCTGACAAATTTTACGCCCGGTTTTATGTATTGAACATTGTAAATTGCATTTCTTTGAACCTTGCCTTCTTTGTCCATCAGGATGGTTCCTGTATCTGACAAAGAATTGTGTATGAATCTCTCAGTCACTGCGCCAAGTGGCTCATAGCTGTATGACCAGTCATAATAACACCTAGATGCGATAGATGCAGCTTCTCTTTCAGATCCTGTACTGGAGTCACCATATATCAGACTTACGGGATTTTTGAGTAATATTTTCCGAGTTACCGCATTTCGATTATATTCTTGGTTTATTGCGTCTGCCCATCTAAACATTGTTAATGCAGTTGCTCTCTCTGCACCTCTCCACTTAGGCCCTGGAACAACTACTCTATCGTAATTATGAAAAGTTTCGGCTGTTGTTTCAGTTGGTTCATTGTTCCTGCATATAAAGAATGACTTTGTTTCTGACAGAATTGCAACCTTGATAAACAAACCAGTGTTCTTTCTCAAATCCAGATCCTGTACCGATCTTACTAGCAAACCTCTTTCAATTGCCTCAGATATATCTTCCATTCCAAATCTACCTCCTTTCAATTACCAAACATATATTCAAATTCAAACGCATCTATAAGATAGGACTTCATAGTACCGGACGGTATTCGGCCATTGAAATCCCTAGATATCATTTCGATCAACGTCTTAGAAAATTCCTTTATATTTTCTTCATCTATGACTACTCTTTGTTTTGAATCTGTTTTATCTCTTTCTGCCTCAAGTCCTTTGTAAAGATGTCCTTCAATAAATTCAGTGTATTCTTCTAACTTTACAGAATCACCTTTGCCCTCTGACAGAACTTTTTCCAGTACATCCAAGCTCTCCCGCAGCATCCATGACCTCTGGGAACCGCTCATGTTGTCTGCAGGTTTCCATAGATCTCTTGCTATTTTAGCCAATTTTTTTAAATTTTCCATGTTCACACCTCCTTTCACTCCACCAAAGCCATCTGAAACATATATTTCCATGCTCCTTTTTATATAATTGATTTTTTTTACGATAGACTTTTCTGTTCCCTTCGACGTTGCCTGTCTCTCCGAAGCTCTTACTGCATCCATGCAAAATGAAAAAAGACTGATTGGCTCTCTTGAAAATTCTCTTAATATCTCTGAGATCTGTTCCTCCCTTTGTTCCTCCCTTTTCCTGGATCCTCTCGAGATGTCTGCAAGTATAGAAATGTTCTGAAAGAACTTTTGCACCTCTTCTATTCTGTTATACCTGATACGAGATATTCCTAAATCTTTCAAAGAAAATTGATTTATGGAGAACTGGAATATCTCCTTTTGTTGTAATGCTGGTGGAGAATGAGAATCAATAACCTGCACTCTTAGATGAGTATTTGCAGCTAGGTTCAAAACCTCCTGATAAAGCATCACTGCTTCTGCAGTCGATTCTGGTTGTTTTCTAGGGATAAAATAAGAAGTATCCTTCCTAAAAATTGCATTTCTATTGCCTAACGCTATATATATTTCATCAAGCTGACTGCCCCATTTTTCCCTAGCCTCTTCGTTAGATTTCAAATAATTCAATATTTTATGAAGATCAAGAAATGGTATCGGACCTGGAAAATCCAAAAAAACAAATACAGATCCAGCTCTTTCTGGTTCAAGTGATACACTTTTTCTGAGAAATGATTCTATTAAATACCTTTCATCAACAAAAGCGTTTGGGATTGAAGCTGTTACAATCCTATTTGTAAAAACTGCATTCGTTCCTAGACCGTATAGATTTTCCTTTATAGCTTCGGTTCTACCTGGATATCCATCAATCATGGACATCTCTTTTTTATCAGGTACCTTTGGTATATCCACGTTTAATGGATTTATTATTGTTGCGATAATCTGTTTTAAATGGTTCATTATCACTGAGTTTTCTTTATTTCCTGATATAGCCTGAGCGGCTTCATCTGCTAATATTTCCCAATCAATTCTCGCGGATATTGTACTTGCCTCCTGTTCAAGGCCTAAGGTTTCTGCTGCTGCTTTACCTCCAGAATCGCTTAGAATTACTAAAAGCGGCGCTAATAGTGGATTCTTCTTTCGATTTATCTCCTTTGTATGTCTTAGAATAGCAGAAATTACAGGGCTTTCATGTCCGTCTTTATCTGTAAGATAATTCAAAACTTCTTTTACCTTTTTGAACTCAGGAGTGTTTACTTGCGATCCGACAAGTTGAACGATTCTTACAAGTAATACATGTTCAACTCTCTCCACATCTGAAATGCTGTCACTAACAATCAGTATATCTCTATAATTTAATGGTTTGTCGCTTCTCTTCGTTAAATTTACAGTAAGATCACCAGCAAATTCTTTGCAAATGATCTTTTTATATTTTTCCAGTTCTATAATGTCTCTTTCATCAACATTGCTATTCTTAGATTTAAGCGCTTCTCTTATTTTGTTAGAATTTTCCGCGATCCTTTTTAAAGTTAAACTAGTGATAGGAACAAAAGATCTGCCGGGGATATTTATTCTGCGATCGGTAAACTCTATACCATCTTCTAATTTTATTAGTCTAGTAGATATTATATCAACCAATGATTTTGAAATTGAATCTAAATCAAATGACACAGGCTTATCAGCTACGTAAAAAATGCCGTCAGGAGTGCTCCATAGATAATAAGCTCCTGCAGATTTAATCCGTGATATAAGTTCCATTTTAAGGAGATCTGTCACTGCGAGAAAATAGGTTGATGAAAAATTTACTTTATATAATTTAAAATTCCTGAAAATGCTTTCTTTACAGAAAGTGAGGCTATTAGCCCATCTAACAATATCAAATGTAGACGGATCTGAAAACTTGCTAGATATTTTATCAGCTAAGGACGAGAAACTTTCTTCAAATATTAGTAGCGGATTGATGTTCATATTAGAATTAAGTGCATTAAATTTTGTATCTTCCTCTGTTGAAAAAGCAATTTGGTATAAATCTTGATCTGAAATATCAAGTTCTTGCTGAAGTTTTCCAAAGAATTCATGAACTAAGGCTGCTAAATTATCTTTGGAATCTGTCATTTTATAATTATCTAAGGTGATCTTAACATAATCGTGAAATAGATATCCGAATAAACTTCTCCTTAACTTATATTCCAACTGCCTTGTCCAGTCATCAGTGTCCTGTTTCCCATTGGTCAGAGTGCTTTGAATGACCTTCGTCTTTATTGTATTGTATAATTCCGGATTTAAAGACTCATTCTGCAAAAAAATATCCAAAACTTTGAGCGAACAGAGCGCACCAGAAAGTATATGACCTATGTATGGCAGATCATATTTTTTCTGCCAGCTATCCCGTGAGGCTTCCTTCCACTCGCCACCTTTTGCCGTTTTATGCCATTTTGGCTCATTCCATATTTTAGCAATTAAATTCTCAATAAACCATTCATAAGCCGCTTGAACAGCATTATTTTCATATTGCGTATCTGTCTTTATTTGCGTGGCATTCATTCGTTATTCACCTCCCAACATCCCAGGCCAAGACCGGTTTTTGAACCAATTCCTCTATAATAGATCATGGATATTTCATCTGGATTGCCTCTTAACCTTCCAGTTAGATTGAAACTTGTAGTAATAGAATTTTTCCCAGCATTGGAAGAAATGCGTACGGTTTTCCTGTCATAAGTTTCTATTTCAATACTTAGCGAAGGGTTACTAATTCCAAGTTTATGCTTCAGAAACCAAGTAGTTGTATTATTGATATTTTCTTCTATATAGCGTGGATCTGACACATAAAGTTTTGCATTCTTGAAGTCGCGCACAAGTGCTGGCGACAGTGTTCTAAATTTAACCTCTTCTGGAAATGATATGGAATTAATCTCCTTAACAGATTTGACAGAGAAAGTTGTCTCGGTTATCCGAATCGTCGGATCTAACGCAAGACCTAATTTAAGATAATCAAGCAGTGTATCGTCTAGAGTGCGGAAAATTATAAATCCCCTATCAATTTTAAGTCCATTGATTCCAGTTAATACTTTCCTTGAAATTATATTACTGAATGTAAAAACAGAGAAACTTGCTGGGATATGAAGAGGCCTGATTTTATTTTGGTATTGATTAAGCTTGGAGTATATAGATAATGCGATATAATAATTGTACTCATAAGGGATCATCATTCCACTTGATTTTTCTATCTTAATGATAGCGGATTTCATCGTAAAGTTTATCACTCAATTTGTATATAATAATTACGATATAGATGAACGAAAAAATTTCTTCGTCTAACCAGTCGAATCAAATATCCATCGTTTCATTCGTAGGTTTTCAACAACATCTCGTACTAGGATTTTTTGAACAAGCTAGAAATATATATTCGACCAGAGGCGGCAAAATTTACCTGATGCATAGTAAAAATGAAGAACTGGAAGAGGGTCAATATTCAAAATATCTAGCTATAAGAAATGATCTGGATAAAGAATTGAAAGAGCATTGGAAAACTTTTGAAATCGAAGACATGATATTAAAGAATATATGGGATATAAAGGAAATAAGTGAGCAACTGAATAGGATCCAAAACGAGTGCCTCGTAAATCTTAGCGCTGGTCCATCGGTATTTGCATCGGCCGCCATTCTATGGGGATTTAAACGCCATTCGCTTCAAATTGGACATGTAATAGAAAGGCGTGATCCATCATTGATCAAATTAGGTCAAAACAACATATCTATATTTTCGTTTATAGATTTAACACCTTATTTTTTCTATGTAAATCTGGATTATATAAACAAATTAATATTGAAGGCAATAGCAGAGGGGAAAACCACTAGCAATAAGATATTAGATTATTTGCATGTATCCTTAGAGGAATCAAGAAAGATATCGCTTCGCATCGTTCAGATGAGATTAACTGAACTTAGAGATCATGGCCTAGTTAAAAGTTCCAGGGTAGGACGATCAAGCGCTTATATACTTTCAGATGATCTCACAAGAATTATAGGTCTTAAAAGTTTGTTAAGCACACAGAAAATTTAAATTGCTCAGATACCGCTTACCATCTTATTGAGCATAAAAACTGAATAACTTTTTATCTGCGTATTGCAAATAATATAATATTTATGCTAACCAAATTTTCTACTGATATATTCAAATTGTATTGAATAGCAAGAAATATAATATCTATATAAGACATATTTGAATTCTATTGTCATGCTTAGATTATATGGCGTGTTTCTATTGTAGCAGGATACTTAATGCCTCATAGATAATCTGATTAAGAAACAATGACTAAAAGTATGATCTCAAATTGCAGTTTGATCATCAATTTAATATGATCACACCATAGCTTCAAAGTTAGACGTTATTATTCAAAAAATAGGCTTCCGGCCCTATGCCCTTAATGAGATCTCACAAATTGATCAATCCGTTTCGTAAAGAATTAATATGTTTATGTTGGATTTTCAGCTTTCAACGCTGATTCATCATTCCTAGATCGAAGAAATCCCATTATCGGTATCATCGCCAGGATAGACAGTATGGACACCGCCATGAGGTAATAGGATGTGCTCGCCGTCAGGTTTGAACCGAAGGCCGTTATGATGATCGACGATGACTTCACGTGCGAGAATGCCGAAACAAACAGCGGGAAGACAGATATACCCAGTATAAGGGACATGTTCCTGAGCGTGAATAGCGAACTGTTTGCTATGCCCCTGAACTTCGGCCCGGCGGCGTCAACAACCATGGTCGTTGAAGGCGCCCAGAAGAGCGAACCACCGAATCCAGCAACGAACAGATAAACTGGTATTAGCGTCATCGTGTAGGCAACCATGAATATGCCGAAGGCCTGCATGACCAGTCCTATGACGAGAAGCTGAGCACCCTTTCCCGTCCTGTCGAAGATGAACCCGCTGACGGGATTTGCGATCATGGACGCAAGAGGATAGGTGAAGAGGTACAGCGATGCAGACAGCGACGACATACCCTTAGTTATCTGAAGATAAAGACTGAGAGCATAGAGCACCCCGAAGAAGGACAGGGCCTGCAATGTGGATGATATGGATACGCGGACGTAGTTCCTGTTCCTCAGCAGCACCGAAGGTATTATGGGATTTCTCCTCTGCGACATTAAGAAGAACGGGAATAGCACGGCGGGGGCCATGAGGAAATAGACGTTTATGAATGAAATTCCGATCGTGAGCGGAATGAGGAATGCTATGAGGCCGATGAGAGGTATCGGATCGTATTTTGCCGCATTCTCCCTCTGATAGTTGGGTATCCTGACCATGCCGAGTACTGCGGCGATGATTCCTATGGGCACATTTATCAGGAACACGTACCTCCAATCGTATAGAACGAGGTATCCTCCCAGCACTGGCCCGATCAGCGTTCCGATGGCCCATGATATCGAGTTTATACCAACTGCACGGCCCCTCTCCTGAGGCGGGAACGCGTCCAGAAGTATGGGAATACCCACTGCGCTGAGGAAACCAGCGCCTATGCCCTCAACGAACCTGAAGACTACGGCCATGAATATGCTGTTCGATAAGGCTATGACCAGGGACGAGAACGCAAAGATCAGGAATCCTGCCAGATAAAGTTGTTTCTTACCGATCTTCCGCATTATGTCTGCGCTGGGTATCATGAAGATCGTTGCGCTTATTATGTAGGCGACGACGATCCAGGTGAGATATGATACGGATGATGCGAAGTAGTGGCCCATGGCCGGCAACGCAAGAAAGACTATGGTGGAGTCTATGGCTGCCATGAGCGAACCCAGCGTTGTTATGGATAATACGAAGTACTTGCGTGAGTAATCAATAGTCATTATAAATTAAGGATTGCTGAATATTATAAATAGTTTTGTCATTGAATCTTTTCAGGTACAAAGGAAGAAGCTATGGCCATGGGAATTAACGCGAAGAGGTATGACAGAACGATTAGGATCATAATCGGAAGAGCTGGCCCTCCCGGGATTCCAGCTATGGATGAAAAGAGAGCCGACTGTGATATGCGGTATGAGAAATCTGAAGACATGGCGGCAAAAACACCGACTGGCGAAGCGATCGCTGATAATGCGATGCTCCGCATCCTGAAAACGAATAAGCCTGCCAGCACAGCCGGAATTATGATAAGATACCAGTAGCCGATGTATGACAGTATCGCCGAGAAGAAGAATACGATGATCGCAGATATGATCAGGCCGGTGCTATGGTATTTCTGCGCCATCACAGCAGATCACCTCCATAGTACAGGTAGAAGAACTGAGCCGGCGCGCTTGCATTTATGAGGGTGAAGTAGATCCCATCGTTCCAGTCAATGAACGTATTATCGTAATACGGTGATAGGGGATTCTCCGATATTCCGCCAGGATATATGCCTATGCCTGACAGCGGATCGCTCATGTTGACTATCATCCTCCATGAGGGCCCGAAATCGGATATCGTGCCATAGGCTGCATTGATTGTGTTCCCGTCGCCGGCAGCTGGAACCGCCTGCGTATTCATCGCAGAGATCCCGAAGAAGCTGGATAGGTATCTCCTGTGCACATTGCCCCACTGCCATGAGGACGAGTATGGACCGTAGTCCTTCGTTATCTGGTTTATCGCCATCGCGTATGCTCCAAGCATTGCTGTGGTTTCATTTCCCTTTGCGCCGGATACAGGATTGCTGAAGAATGATGAGTTATAATCGCTTATCGTCCAGTTGACGAGATCCTCTATGAGCGGGCCGTGGTAGTAGTCATCAGATCCTAGGAAGAATGCGGTCTGGCCCAGGCCGTATGTGCCGTTTATTCCATAATATGAAAGCCATGGCTCAAACACGCTGCTGACAAAGTCCCTGATGAAGAAGTAGTATATGGTTGCGGCCGTCGAGTTGATGTCCATGTTCCCGTTCCATGACTTCAGAGCCGAGTATTCCGGCGTATTGCTCAGCCCAGATTCGTTCAGCGCATTCAATAGCGGTTTGAAGAATATGTCCGTGGTGAAGTCATGCACGCAGAGCTGTATCTTCTCCATCTTCGCGTAATTGAAACCGTATGTCGCGTTTATCATCGTGTATATCTGATCGGCACGGTAGCCGGACTCATAATCCCACCCTATGTAATATGGGTAGTTTGGAGAAACGGTTATCTGGTTCGCCGAGAAGACGAAGCCTGTGGATGGATCGTAAAGGCCAGGAAGGTACTGCTGCGGAATGAAGCCTGTCCAGTCATAGGATCCGTTCCCAGGCAGTATGCCCCTCGGGTTGCCCCTCGCTATGACCGGATAGAGACCGTATGGGAATATCCCTATGTTTCCGGAGCTGTCAGCGACCGCCCAGTTCTGTATAGCGATCTTGAAGTACCTTGTCAGGTTCTGGACGAACTGAATAACGCTGTGCGCCATGTTGATATGCAGGAAGAAGGTTATCTCATAGGTCGGTATGTAACCCGTCCAGTCCATAGCTATGGGAACGCCCAGGCTGTTGTTTATGACAACACCGTTTACCGCGCGGTATATATGGATGCTAACTGCTTTCTCTCCCTTCACCAGTATGGTTTCATTCTCCACCTGGAAGGGTACCCAGGAACCGTTGAAGTAGTAATCCCCTGGATGCGATGGTGAGGTCTGTTCGGCATAGAAATACGTCTCCTGTATCTGCCCGTTGGTGGCGCCCCATGCTATGTACGGGTTGTGCCCCAGTATAACGCCTGGGAAGCCGGGAAATGTGACGCCTATGACGTTCATGCCTGGTGCAACGAGCTGGAAACCCATCCATATCGATGGTACGCTTGTGGTCAGGTGCGGATCGTTAGCGAGCATGGCCGAAGTGTTAGATGTCTTTATGCCGTTCACAGCCCAGTCGTTGCTGCCGAAATCATGAAATACCGTGTAGTTCATCTTTATATCATAGGCATCCGAGATGCCTGTGAATAACATGGACGCCTTCGCCAGGCCGGTCATTGCGCTGGTGTAGAAGGCATTGACGGTTGCGTATTCCGGATCGGATAGATTGACGTATGGGACGTAGAGGTTGAGATCCCTGATGTCGCCCTGTTCGCTGTATATGGATGGGTTGAGCGAGTACGGGACTATGGGGTGCTGTATCCCAGCTGGATACGCCGGGTATATGGCCTTTATGACGGATTCCGGCATCTTCTGCAGTGCGAAGTTGAAGTATATGGGATCCAGGCCACCGGCACTGTTCTCCCACAGGAACAGCTGCTGAACCGCAAGTACGTCTGTGACGTTCCAAGCGTGCGGCTTTGCGTTCAGTATCTTGAACAGGAGGGGTAACCTCGCATAAGTCAGGTTTCCTATGTATGCATTTATGCCCGCCACGAAGGATCTGAGATAGATATACGTCAGATTATTTGCGTCGAGGTTCTGCCTCTCCAGCACAGCGGTATTGTAAAGCTGGATCTCGCGCATGAAGATATCGGTCTGCAGCGTCGATGGGCCGGCTATTGCCGATAGATTACCGAGCGCCGTGCGCTTGAGGAAATCTAGTTGTGCAAGCCGATACTCTGCCTCAAGATAACCCTGTTCATAGTAAACGGCCTCTGTATTGTTGCTTGCTATGCCTATGAAGCCGTCACTCTGCCTGTACACGATAACATCGGCGGAGACGTTGGAGAATTTGACGATCACCTTCTGGCTTCCAGGGGTGTAGAAGTATGGCGGAGGAGAGAATACCCCTGAGGATGGATTCAGGATCTTGGATAGTGGAGGAAGTGGGCCTATAGATGAAAAACTTGCAAAGAGAAGTACCACAAGAACGGCGATGGAAATTATCAACCGTATGTAACGTACCTTCATGAAACTTTATCTTTAAAATATTATTTATATTTATCGAAGTAAAAATGAATAAATATCATGAAGATAAAACCTATTCCGGATCATATATCTGAATGATTCTGCATTCCATGCATATGGAGTGGCCAACAGCATACCCAATATTTATATTGAGAATTCTACCGGCTATAATATAGTCTAATGCCGTTCCTGAAATACTATGCATTGCTATGCATTTCTTTCTTGCAGTCATTGGCATCCTCAACAATTACTTGATCTGGATGGTACAAGTAATCATTCTTCATAGAATGCCAAGAGGAACTGCCACTCACGGTAAACGGGGTACCGCAGAGGTCTAATCCACGGAT
>NZ_QJSM01000044.1 GCF_003205235.1 Thermoplasma sp. Kam2015
ATAATGTATATAAGATACAATATTAATATGGTATAATACCATATCTACCAACGAAAGAATTGAAAATTTCGGTAAGCCTCATTTTTTGACTTTGTTTAAATACCCTTACCGACATTTTCTTATATAAATAAATTATGTAGCGAAATTATATACATATATCAACTACTAGCCATTAAAAAATTATGAAAAACTCTTTAATTTTATAGCTCTCACGCGCATAAATATGGGTAATGTTTTTATGGATCTTTTCGCTGCCCGCCACTATGCGGTTCAGACCGTAAAAAGGAATCGATATCTTGATAAAAGGATCGAGGATTCAAGACCATTGACCTTCAACGACCATTCCTAGCTCTCTGCACATCGATCGAACGTAGATCAACGGTACGGGATATCATAAGGACGCTACCTATGTGATATTATTCTGTCTAATATATCCCAAGGCAAGGAACAAAGCTATGCCACACATATGAGCAAAGTCCTATGAAGGGATGGTAGAATATGACCACATGGTACAGGGATGGGTGTTTTCCTGGAAAGGAATGAAGCAAATTATGATCCAACATTTTTCTTGGGAAAATTTTTAAATGAATATAGTATGGAACGGATGGTATGTTCGATGACGATTTTTCCAATCTTCCGGAGAAGATCAGGGATATCGTACTGGCTTTAGACGCCGAAGAAAGAGAGATCGATCGCATCCTATCTGAGGTGGAGAATGGTGAAACAGGCGAGATCGACGAAGGTAAATGGGTAAGGCTTTGGATCGATTTTCCATTTCGCCACTGGCCGTTCTGGCCTATCGCTTCCCGTTTGATCCGATCCGATGTGAACGTGGTTCCAGGGTATTACGGAATAAAAGGCGAGTGTAGCGATACGCTTCTAGTCCTTGTTGAACCGAGGATTATAGCGTTATATCCATGGGGTTGTGATCTCGAGAGAAGGTTCAGGAGGAGGATGGATGATGCAAGGAATCATCTGAATAGGTGCCCAGGCACCAGATACATTATATTCTGGGCATCAAACTGGGACTTCAGGGCATGGAAAAGGTATGGTGGCAGGTTCTCCAGCAGAACGGTGGTGCTTAAGCCATGGGGGTCCGCAAAGGCGTTCAGAATATGACGCAGTCATTCGCAAGGACCGATCGGGAGCATGCGTGATGCGTTTATCCCATTTCTTCGATAATTTCCGTCCTGTCATCACATTTACCGTATGCCTTGGCATCGGAGTCGCAGAAGAGGTTGACGGGATTCCGATTGCCGGCCGATGGATAGTGCAAGATCCGCTACGACGTATCCATAAATGAATCCGAAGTGAATACCGGTGGATAGAAGGAATTATGGACATGCCACATATCCTAAGATGCAAAAAATAAATTTATTTAAAAAAGGACTCCCTTTTAATGCATATGGTGCTGTTTGATGTGCTGCTCAAATTCCTGCTGCGTATCAAAACTAATGTTGCACTCCTTGCAGAGGTATTTTTCACTCGATGATGCCTGCTCGTCGCCCATATGCATCTTTGCATGATCCATCAGTTCTTCCTTGCTTTCGAATCCCATTCCACACCGATCGCATACGTATTAGGACATTACTGCCAAATAATCATGGACGGTGTATACTTAACCGTTTGCGGATAACGGCTGAATGGAAACGATGGGACATTCTAAAATGAATCCGTGGGTAGGGATTGGATCCACGACCAGAAATGGTCACTTTGCTTGTCTTCAATCCTGTCTCCTTGACTTCAACGGTTGACGGGAAAGACTTCTTAACCCTAGACCCTTATCATATCGATGAAGATAAATAGCGAATGGTGTTCTTTGTTCAGCATGGGGAGGACGGAACATAAAGATTCGGCCATGACCCTTCAGATAGTCGCCTATTCTGATGGTAAATCCTATGACGGCATTAGAGCTGGCATAAGGCAATTGCCGGTGGATAAGATCGTTATACTGCATGAAGAGACTCGTTATTTATCCGCAGGATCAGATCAAATACCTTTTAGCGTATTCACAAAGCAATTATCTGATACGCTAGGGATAGACGTAGAGGAGACGAAGATCAAATCCCAGGACCTGAATGATGTATTTACTGCGGTAAGGAATGTCATAAGGAACAACGAAGGCGCCTTCGCCAATGTCCACATGAACGTTTCAGCCGCTTCGAAACTACTGGCATGCACACCAATATCTGCAGGTTTCATTTGGAATCCAGATGTTTTATATATATGATGGTGAAATCAAAAGGTTTCCCATGTTAAAATTGGGATACAATGGGATACTCTCTGAGACAAAGATCGCCATCCTTCGCGACCTAGCAAAAGCTGGCGGAAAGGTCAGCAGTCTCGAGTCCCTTTCGGATCTTACCGGTATCGATAAGACATTATTGAGCGAGCATATTAACGGATCGGAGGATTCCCGAGGACTCGTTGAACTCGGGCTTGTTGAGGTTAATAGGTATTCTAGGGGAAGGCTGCAGATAGAGATCACAGCCCTCGGTAACATCGTATTGTTATGATGGATACTTTCAAGAACCAATAGGATCCCTTCGATACCAAATAACGTATTAAATCAAATTTGTCGTTTATCCTGACGTTTGCCGCTTAAGGGCTGTCGTACTCTATTTCATACCTAGTCTTCTAATACTTGAAATGCTTGTAAATTTCTTTACATTTTATTCCGCAGTTTCTAAACGATATCCAAACGTCTTGGTACTTGAGTGAAAACGCTGAAATCTGAATTCACGTGCGTGGATGCCGCTGCATCGGGATCGTCTTGATGCAAAGGCAGATACCTATCCGCTGAAGGCTGGCCCTAAGCTTTAACGAGAGGAAGCTGACAGAACGAATCATCCTTTTTAGTGGATGATTTCCATGTCCATGACTGTTCCGCTTTTCTTTTGATACGTTCAACGAATATCGATCAAGAAATCCAGTATATTATGTGGTATGTTTGATAATACACCTATCCGATCATCCATACGCGAAACCTATCAGATGGGGGCCTATTTTTTATCCTGCATTTTTAGAAAAACAAAGTATCTACAAAATCTTATAAATAATGATATATTTTACAAGTATGGAAGAAAAGAAGATACTCTTCTCCACTTGGGGCATGCCAGCGCAATGGAAGGACATAACATACACATACGATGAGATGAGCGTTCATGCTTGTACAACGCTAAAGCTCCTTTCAAAGAAATATGATAGAGTCATACTCTTCGTTCTCGACAGTATCGCAGATTTTAATGGAGTATCGAACTCGTCTCAATGTGGGACTTGTTATTCCCAATCCTTCAAAGATTTCATCTACTCAGGCAGCTATAGCGATGTGATCTCTTCGATAGAGGAGCGGACTAAGAAAATGTTGGCCTGCCTTGGCATAGAGGATGCAGAGGTAATAGTGCTTCCTGCCAAGGGCAAGCCCGGCGGCAGGATGCAGTTCAATGGTGATGTCAAAGATTATCTATCGATTGCCCTGCTCTCATCCTATATCCGGATCAAAGAGGATCTCAGAAGCGCTTCGCAGATCGGCCTTGACATAACGCATGGTATAAACTTCTTGCCTACGCTGACCTTTCAGGCGGTGATGACCCTGATGTATGCGGCCCTGATATCTGGGAATAACGAAAAAATATGGTTCAAGGTCTATAATTCAGATCCGGCAACCCCACTTGTAAATAACGTGGCCATAAACGTGATGTATGAGAGGGAGGTCTCCCATATATGCGTAGAAGGAAAGAATGTGGAAAGAGCTATCCGTACTAAAGGCGAGAAGTTCTCTGATTTATCGAGGCATTTCAATATGGTGTACTCCAATGAAGTATATCCCCTCATCTCCACCCTCCTCAATCCTTTCCCGCTTGCAGCTGCTAAACTGTCCTCTATATCAAAGATTGATGTTCAATGGATGTTGAATGGGTGGATAGAGAGCTCCAGCATCGATCTCGGATCGGTGTTCCATGATATCCATTACGATCCCGTAGCAATCGAGCAGGCGGTTATCGCAGACGCTTTTTTAAATAGAATGCGCGAATTCAACTGCGGGGATTGCTGCGACATTAATTTGATTGATAAAATTACGAAAGAAATATATAAAAAGGTATCACTCGAAAATTATTACATTCTAGAGCAGGAGATATCAGACATTAGAAGAAAAGCAAGCGATTATCAATGCGGTCCATGCAAACCTAATAAAAGGATAATGGTAGCACACGGTGGCTTTCAGAAAGAATGTGTTGAGGTACAAAATGATCATGTGAAGTATTGTAATTGGGATAAAATATTCGAGTTCATCAAAACGTTCGAACGCCCTCGATGATATTTTTCCTTCCTTACCTGTATACGGCGATTTTTGTCATAGATTTCCTTCGTATGCAAATCATTAATATTTTTATTCACATATCGAAGATATGTGGAAAAAATTCCACCTCTCCTCCCTCCCCTATTTTGAAAAATGGTTTATCATGGGCATAATCATAGGGATAATATCCGGCCTGGGTGCACTTGCTTTCTACTTTGCCATACGTTTGTTCGAATATCTATTCCTGGCGAGGTTCGTTGGCGTATCGGTACCAAGGCCGCTTGGAGAGGGCGGTTCCCTTGTCTTCCTCTATCACGTCCGCTACTTCTACCTTATACCGGTCTCAATTGCCCTTGGCGGGCTCTTCTCCGGCTTGATCGTCTACACATTCGCACCTGAGGCGGAGGGGCACGGTACAGATGCTGCGATAAGGGCCTTCCACAACGATCAGGGTAAGATAAGGCGCAGGATACCGCTAGTGAAGACGATCGCCTCGGCCATAACGATCGGTTCAGGCGGAAGCGCAGGCAGGGAGGGCCCAACGGCGCAGATCGCTGCTGGCCTCGGATCCATGATCGCGGATCTCTTAGGCCTGAGCGATACGGACAGGCGAATTGCGGTGGCCGTGGGCATCGGTTCCGGCATAGGGACGATATTCAAGACGCCCATAGGGGGGACGATGCTCGGCGCCGAGATACTTTACAAGAGGGATCTTGAGACGCAGGCCATATACCCATCGCTGGTCGCGAATGCCATAGGCTATTCCATCTTCGCATCTGTCGTCGGCTTTGAACCCATCTTCGGATACTACACCGGATCCTTTGACGTGGCAAGAATACCATATTACGCCATATTGGGCGTGATATCTGGACTATTCGCCATATTCTATGTCCGCTTCTTCTACTTCACTGTTTCTCTTTTCAAGAAAATGCGCATAAGCAACTACTTCAAGCCAGTCATAGGAGGAGCAGTCACAGGACTCATAGCGCTCGTATTTCCAGAGGTCATGTCCACTGGATACGGCTGGGTGGATCTGCTCATGTTCCAGAAGTTCCAGTATTTTCCCACTTTCGGCATTCCGATCATACTGCTGCTAATAGCCCTGCCCTTCATCAAGGTGTTCGCCACATCCTTCACCGTGGGCTCTGGCGGAAGCGGAGGTGTCTATGCCCCGGGCATATTCATAGGCGCCTCGCTCGGCGCAGTCACAGGGATCGCCTTCCACTATGCGACCCCAACGCTTGTGCCCATAATAACGCCCTTCGTCATCGTTGGCATGATATCATTCTTCGGAGCAGCTGGCAAAGTACCGCTTTCCGTTATACTGATGATCGTGGAGATGACGGGCAGCCTCCAGCTCCTCCCCGCAGCCATGATCGCCGTCTTCATATCCTACCTGGTCTCAGGAAAATACACGATATACCACAACCAGGTGGAGGATAGGAGGAGCTCCCCAGCGCATTTTGGAGAGTTCAACACACCAGTGCTTCTTGACATCAAGCTTGACGAGGTTACGTGCGGCGACATAAGCATAACGGACGATACAGACGTCGAAGAGGCGAAGAGAATAATGGATGAAAATAGCATATCAGCTGTTCCAGTCGTAGTCTATAAACGCCTCATCGGCGCGGTGTACCTCTTCGACATAGCGGAGATAACCAGCGGCACCGTTAAGGATTACATAAGGAGGGGCATAACGTACCTCAGGTCGTCCAACAACGCCGAGGAGGCGTGGGAGGTCATGATGAGGAATAAGACGACCTGGTGCCCAATAGTGGACAACGGCGAGTTTAAAGGCATCGTCACGCTCAAGTCCATACTTGACGCCTACCAGAAGAAGGTCATGGCAGCCAAGGATACGTCCGTATCCTTTGAGTGAGATAGCGTTAATGCAATCATGTGGAAGCTTTCATGCGCTAAATTTTTCATGAATATGATAAAATAATCATTATAAGGTAAAAATGGATTATGCTGTGTATGACTAAGAACATAGTGATAATTGGCGCAGGGGCCGGCGGCGGCATTTCGCTGAGCCAGCTGAGGCATGCGCTTAAGGACGAAGACGTCAAGATCACGCTGATCGATAAGATCGGAAGAACTGATTTCCAACCCTCATACGTTTTCCTTGCACTTGGAGAAAAACGCACGAATGATATATTCAGGGACATGTCGTCCCTGAACACCGATCGGATAAAGACTGTTAAGGATGAGGTCGTCGAGGTTGATGCAGCCAACAGGGTTGTCAAGACGACAAAGGGCAGCTACCAGTACGACTACCTCATAATGTCGCCCGGGCCGAAGATCGAAAACGCTGCCCTCAAGGGTCATGAGGCAACGCACAGCGTCTGGACCATGGAAGATTCCATCCGGCTCAGGGACAGCATAAGGGAGTTCAAGGGTGGAAAAATACTCATAAGCGTGTCGACACAGTGGTACAAATGCCCACCCGTTCCCTGGGAGATGGCACTACTTTTGGACGATTACTTCAAGAGAAAGGGGATGAGGGATAAGGTGGATATAACCGTTGCACATCCAGTCTCGAAGCCCATGGAGATGTACGGGCCTGGGCTATCTAATCCTTTCTCCGCCATCCTAGAGGAGAGGAACATTCACGGCATATATGGCCAGATGGTGTCATCCGTGGATGCTGAGAAGGAGGAGGCCGTGCTGAGCAAGGGCGAGGGCTTCAAGTTCGATCTTGCCATAGTCGCGCCTCCGCACCTGCCGCCGGATTTCATAAAGAACAACGACGATCTCCGTTCGCAGAGTGGCTGGGCTGCCACTAACCTTAGGGACTTCAGGAATCCAAAGTACAGCGAGATCTTCGCCATAGGCGATGTCATCGCACCCACGATACAGATAGGCATGGCCGGCGTTCTAGCCCATTTCCAGGCTGATACCGCCTCATCTGCCATAGCCGAGGAGATCGCAGGTTATCCATTCATAGATTACAACAAGGTGGCTGTGTGCATAATAGCTACAGGCGGATCAGGCATATTCTCGTACTGCGACCTGTCCAAAAAGATGGCGGATCCGAGTACCAAGTTTCCGGAATGCAGGATGATAGGCAACGATCCGCTGTTTCGCTTTGCCCATGACCTTTATGAGGTAAACTTCCTATCGTCGATATACGGGAGCAGGTGATTGCGATGTCTGATGATGATATGAAGAAGATTGCGGAAACGATACAGGATCTCATGCCAACGATAGAACTCCTGAAGAGCATGCAGGAAAGCGGCCTTACTGAAACGCTTTCCTACCTCGTCGAGAATTTCAACGTGATATTCAACTACACGACAAAGATGGAATTATACGATCTGATAACTGCAGCCAGGAAGCTGGCAAAGGTCATAGAGCCCTTATCAAGGTTGGACGACGGCGAACTTGAACCGCTAGCAGATGTGGTAGCGTCCCTTCCGGACATAATCGAAGAGGCCAGGAAGGGGGCAAAGGAGAGGAAGACAGGCATCATGGATCTTCTCAAGACTATGAGATCCGAGGACTTCGTCTTCCTGATGCTGATCGCCATGGCCATATCTGAAAGGATGAGGAAGTAGAGAACGTAACGAAGCTTCCGGATCCGCTCAACGTGCTCGCATTGTGCCGCCGGACGGGCTCCCGGGCTGCTTAGAACGCAGGAGGAATGAATACAGGCCCAGCGGAGCTCGTCCCTTCTGATCCGGCTCTCTGAGGCCTATGAAGAGAAACGCCGAGATGAACCTGCCCGCGAACACGATCATGTAGGAGTATATCAGCGCAGTTCTTATTGGAAACAGCGCCTCCATGAACGCGAGTATGTAGCCGCCGGACAGCGCTCCGATGAGGTACACCAGGCCGTTGAAGCCGTTCATGATGGATATGTACTCCGCCCTGTGTCCATCTGGCACTATGTCAAGAAGATAGGAGTTCATGACCACATTCTGTATTGATCCGAGTATGCCGCTGTATATCTCCATTGCTACGAACTCCCTGAAATTGGAGAAGAAGGCGTAGAACAGCGGTATTGCGCTGAGCATGACCCTGTTTCCGAATATCAGCGGGGGCCTGCTAACCCTGTCAGTTATCCTACCGAGCAGATACTGCACCACAACCGAAGTGAAGAGCGAGGCTATGGTGAGCAGGGCAACCTGCGATAGATCGAATTTCATAACAAGAACTATGGTCATGGGGAACATCGGCCATGCCATGGACCAGAAGAGGCCCTGCACGTTCATGGCCATGAAATACCTGTAGAAGAGCCTGTTTTCGCGCCTCAGGTTCTTCAGTGTGATCATCAGGTTGCCGGAGAATTTCCTCGCTGCGCTTGATTCGTTCAGGAATGCCATAAGCACCGCAGATATGATGTATGATCCGGCCGCAGCGGAGAACGGTATGAAGATGTCCCGTGTCACGCTTCCTCTGAAAAGGAAGACCATGGCTATAAGCGAAGCTATCGTGCCTATGGAACTCAGCACGTTGACTATTGAAAGGAATCTACCGCGCACAGTGCTGTTTATCTGATCAGCTATGAGCGAGAACCAGTTCACGGTGATCAAGGATCCGAAGAGCGATATGGCGGCGTACACCATGATGAGGCCAAGCGGGGTCCTTATGTAGCTCAGCATATACCACAGGACGGCCAGGACAACGCTGCCTGAGATCAGAAATGGCTTTCTCCTCCCGAACCTGTCGCTGAGGCGCCCCCACAGTATCTGGCCACCGTTTGATATTGCGTTTGCTGTGGACTGCAGCCAGCCCATCTCCACAGCCGTTGCACCTATGAATACACCGAATACTCCTATGAAGCTGCTGGCGGCCGTTGCACCGGCTGAAACGATAAACGATCTTATGGCTATCAGGGTGCCGTTCTTCATAATTCAGTCCTGTGAATTGAGGTCTGGCATCCCCCTGCCTTATTTTAATCTTACCCTGCACCGATATATTTCGCTGCGGATCGCCACTTAAAAAATCGATCATAGATATATCTCAGTATCTTCGGTTCTTTGCCATGACTATGACGAGTATGGCCAGCAATATCAGCAGGCCTCCGAAGTACTGCATGGCGCTGAGGCCTATCCCAAGCAGCATGTACGATGATAGGGCTGCAGCCACTGGTTCAAGCGTGCCCGATACTGCGGCCTCAACAGGGCTGATGTACCTCATGCTTCCGATGTAGAGATAGAAGGCAAGCGCCGTGCCGAAAATTATGACGAAAAGCGTGAGCCCTATGACCGGAAGCACATCGCCATGCGGTATGTGATAGAAGTACAGGTATCCGGAGTATGATCCAAACGGTACGGAAACGATGCCGCCGATCAACATGCCGGACGATACCGTTTTAATGCCGCCGTACTCCTTCACCACCTTCGACGAGGTCACCGTATACAGCGCTGCGGCGGCTGCCGTGGCAAGACCGAGGGCGGTTGTAAGTGTGCCTATGCGCACAGATTCACCTCCTGTTGGAAAGCCTGTTGTCAGCTCGTATATTCCCATTACAGAGAGGATGAGCGAAAATACAAGGTAAGGAAGGGATATGCCCCTCGACATGGCGTAATCGTAGACGGCAACCATGGGGAAGAACAGGAACTGGAGAAGGGTCGCAACAGGGGCATTGGAATAGGATATGGTGGCCAGATAGAGTATCTGTACACCGAAGAGGCCCGGTATTGCGAACGTGAGGAACGTCCATATATGGCGCATGCCTACGAAGCCCCGGGAGATCGCCAGCAGTATCAACCCGGAGAAGACCATGCGTATGGTCACAAGGGTAGAGAAGGGCATGCCGTAGCGATCGAACAGTATGGAAGACACAGTTCCAGAAAGACCCCACAGTGCAGATCCCACTATCGCATACGCCAGCATCCTGTACCTCATCGCCCGCTCGGTATTCAATATATGATATACGCCTATGATCGTTATATTTTTTTATTCACAGGCGTTGACATCATACGATCAGCGTAATAGCCACCGCATTCAACAGGAGGGAATTTCTGAGGCATGCACTGCTTTCCCTGATCAACCAGGATGCGGATCCCGATTCCTTCGAGATCGTTGTTTCCAAGAACTTCTACGATCAGCGAGTTGACGAACTGTGCTCCGATCGCGGCATAAGGGATGTGACCACCGATTCCTCGTCATCCGGCGAACGCGTATACGATGCCCTGCATGCTTCACATGGAGAGTTCGTACTGTTTCTGGATGATGATGACATATTTTACAGGACAAAGGTTTCGCGCGTTATGCAGGTGATATCGATGGACGGAATTGCATTTTACAGGAATGCGATATTCCCGGTTACTGCGGATGGCCATGTGGCGGCAGGATACCAGCCCCACATGGATGCGCCGCTGCGCATAGATCGCCCGGGCAGATCGGATGCCCATCGCATGCGCAGGCTGAACTGCATGTTCAACAGCAGCTCCATGGGCATTTTAAGGGACATCCTGGACGACCATGCTGGCGATCTTAGGCGGATAGCGCTGGCCGTTGATACATTCTATTTCGCGATGGCCCTATCCACTGGAAGGCCAGTATACTGCGACAGCAGCGTTGAATCGATATATCGCATAATGCCCAGGAGCACGTCAAGGGATCTGCGGAGCTTCAGCAGCTTCGTGGCCTTCGAAAAATCGTTCCTCCACAGGTACGTGCCGGATCTCGAAAGGATCAATGATATGGTGCGCGGTACGCCGGCCGAAGCCTTCATGGAATCGGAGCTCTCCATCTACGAGATGCTGCTTTACGTCTTCGAGGATGATGAGTGCGAAAGCAGGCCTCCCATCTCCCGCCGTTTGAGGTTCCTCAGAATGAGGTTTCCCTGTTCACTCATGTATTCCCGAACTCTGAGAAATCTTGCGATGGAGTGCGAGTTCAGGAGGGATATGGGGCGCATATACGGAGATGTGCGTTGAAAGGCCATGCTTACCTAACGCCTTCATCCTCATGGGATCGAAACACCGCTCGTCATCGCTTGTCGTCCCAGAGCTACCTAAAATTTATACGCACATTTGATCTATCTTGATCCGGTAGAATATTGACCCCACAGAAGATCGACATGGACGGGCATTCGCTCTTCTTCAAGAACATCGCCAGCGGAAGCAAGGGAAACTGCACTCTCATCTGGGACGACAGTGATCTCATAGTCATAGATCTTGGAATAACGATGAGGAAGTTCATGGAATCGTTCAAGGCCCTCTCGCTGGAAAACAGGGAAATATCGCTGTTCATAAGCCATGAGCATTCCGACCATATCGGCGGCGTTCCCATAACATCAAAATATGTAGATATGGATATATATGCAAGACCGGCCATAGCGCATTCCTTCAGGAAGAAGACGTACGAGATGGACGGAACCCTCGTTGTTGGCAATTTTGAGATAAGGGCATTCGAAATACCGCATGATGCTGCTGATCCAGTGGGTTTTTCTGTGCACTGGCATGATCGCAAGATATCAGTTGTATCCGATCTGGGCAAGGTCACGGATCGCGTGATCGATGGCGTGAAGGATTCAGACATTCTCGCATTCGAGTCAAACCACGATGTTGAGATGCTCAGGACAGGCAGCTATCCGGAGGTTCTGAAGAGGAGGATACTCAGCGACCACGGCCATCTCTCCAATGAGCAGTCTGCCGAGGCCATAGCAAAGGTCTCTACGGATCGCACCAGGATAATACTCACGCACCTCAGCCAGGAGAACAACACGCCGGAAACGGCTATCAAAGAGGTAAAGAGCTACCTTGACAACAGAAATGTGCCGTATATGAGCATAGAAACGGCTGATCAGTATAGGGGAAGCAGCCTCTACGTCCTTGAAAGATGAAGAAATTATCCTTTCGAAATAAAATATGGCTTCTGTGATCCGGATCTTCCAGATCACTTATCGCATTTTCCCGTGGGGCATGCCGGATCGAATGTGGAATCCAGCTTAAGGTACTTGTCCGGCATCTTTGTCACGAGTTCTATGACCTCCTTCTCCTCTGGCTTCTTAGTCTCTGCCGTACCCGCTGTGAGCACCTGAACTGATTTGCTCTTGTCCCTGTAGACCGTTATGCCCTTGCAGTGGAGATCCTTGGCCATCCTGTATGCCCTTGCTATGTCCTCCCTTGTGGCGTCGCTCTTCATGTTTATCGTCTTCGATACGCCAGAATCGCAGTACCTCTGGAACGTGGCCTGCATGAGCACATGCCACTGCGGATCTATCTCGTGAGCGGTCACGAATATCTTCTTTAGATCCTCGTTTATCTTTACGTTCTCCAGATTTCCGGTCTCTGCTACCTCCCTCATGAGCTCCTCCGTGTATATGCCAAGCTCGCGTGTCTTCTCCTCGAAGAGCGGGTTGACCTCAAGCAACTCCTGGCCGTTAAGCACGTGCCTCACGAAGGCGAGGGCAAATATAGGCTCTATGGATGATGAGCATCCGGCGATTATTGATATGGTGCCTGTTGGGGCTATGGTCGTCGTGGTTGAGTTTCTCATCTTGATGCCCTCCTTCTCCCACTCAGATCCGTACCAAGCCGGGAACACCCCGCGCTCCTCAGCCAGGGCCTGCGATGCCTTGTGGCTCTCCTCGTTTATGAAGCTCATGACCTTTTCGCCTATCTCCAGCGCCTCCCAGCTGTTGTAGGGTATCTCCAGCTTTATGAGCATGTCGGCAAAGCCCATGACGCCGAGACCGATCTTTCTGGTCATCCTTGTGACCTTCTTTATCTGATCAACCGGGAACTTGTTGGCATCTATGACGTCGTCCAGGAAGCGGGTTGCGGTCCATACCGTATCACGAAGCCTGTCGAAATCTATCTTCTTGCCATCGACCACGTACTTGGCAAGGTTTATGGAACCGAGGTTGCAGGACTCGTATGGGAGGAGCGGCTGCTCTCCGCATGGGTTCGTAGACTCTATGTCGCCAACGTTCTTCACAGGGTTCTTCCTGTTGATCTCGTCCAGGAATATGAGCCCTGGATCGGCCGTCTTCCAGGCCTGATCGATTATAGCATCCCATATCTCCTTTGCCTTTATCCTCTTCATTATCTTCTTTGTCCTTGGATTGATCAGATCTACGTAATCGTCATTGTCGAGCTTGTCGAAGAACTCATCGGTCACTCCAACGGATATGTTGAAGTTACTGAGCACCTTGTTTTCAGAATCCTTGCTCAGTATGAATTCCATTATATCCGGGTGGTTGTAGTTCAGTATACCCATGTTGGCGCCGCGCCTCTTACCGCCCTGCTTTATCACGTCGGTCGTTACGTCGAATATCTTCATGAATGATACTGGGCCGGAGGCCACGCCCTTCGTGGAACCGACTATATCATCCTTCGGCCTGAGCCTGGAGAACGAGAAGCCAGTGCCTCCCCCAGATTTGTGTATAAGCGCCGTGTTCTTCAGCGTCTCGAATATGTCCTCTATGCTGTCTCCAACTGGAAGCACAAAACATGCTGATAGCTGGCCCAGCTTTGTTCCTGCATTCATCAGGGTGGGCGAATTTGGCACGAAATCGAGTGAGGACATCACTTCCTCAAACTTGCTTATGTAGCGCCCCGCTGAGGTGCCCTTCGTCTGGATGAAGTCCATGAACTCCTCGAATGTACCCTCCATTATGCCGTCATCCTTCATGTATGTGAAGGCTCTCCTGAGGACCTCCTCCTGCGTGGGCGATACCTTGCCTATGATCTCGGCTTTCTCCGGAAGCTTTCCGGTCTTTCTGAACGTTATGTAATCGTAAAGGGCCTCTATTATTCCGATGTGCGATGCCACGCGCCTGAACATCTGCCTGGGCGTTTCGATTATCTTTCCATCCTCGTCCTTCAGCAGGTATCTGGCCTCGAGCACCTTGACTGCGTTGAGTGTCAGCTTGAGATCATCCTTGACGCCCATGAGCTCCTTCTCTTCCCTTATGGCGCGCCTCTTCTCCCTGTACAGTATGTATGATTTCGCCACATCGGTGAAAGTCCTCCCCTCTATCTTTGATGTCATGAGGACGTCTTCAACAATATCCTGTATCTCCTCCACCGTTGGCCTGTCCTTATCCTTAAGCCTTGCGACTACCTTATCGGCCAGCAGTTCAGCATCCTTCATCGTTCCGTTCTTCACCGAAAGCATGGCCTTGTAGATAGCCATGGTGATCTTGTTCTTCTCGAACGGCACTACCGTTCCATCTCTCTTAACTACTTCTTTGACCATATTTCAACACCGTGGGTTTTGTCTTATCCCATTACATTTGAATATTTTTTCCGTTAATATGATGTGATATGATATAGTTTAATCTTTTGTAACTAGTTTGATCACAATACTGATCACAATGAAAACCAGCGCATAGCATTGTTTATTCATAACAATGCCATGATCCAGCCATGTCTCTTGTGGAGTGCGTTCCAAACTTCAGTGAGGGAAGGGACAGGACGAAGGTTGACAAGATAAGGGATGCGATTGCGTCTGTGGATACCGTCAAGGTGCTGGATGTGGAGATGGATCCGAACCACAACAGATCCGTCATAACGTTCGTGTGCGACTCGTCAAAGGCAGTTGACGCAGCCTTTGCAGGCATAAAGACCGCCGCAGAGATCATAGACATGGATGTACACCGCGGCGAACATCCAAGGTTCGGTGCAGCGGACGTTATACCATTTGTTCCGCTCCAGGATACGAAGATGGAGACCTGCGTGAAGCTGGCCAGGGAACTGGGAAGAAGGGTCGGCGAGGAGCTCAACATACCGGTATACCTTTATTCCGAGGCGGCGCAGAGGCCTGAAAGATACGATCTTGCAGCGATAAGAAACAAGAATTTTCAGTATGAGCAGCTCAAGGAGGCCATAAAGGATGATAGGTGGAAGCCAGATTTTGGGCCCTCTGTTGTCGGGAAGGCTGGTGCATCCATAATCGGTGCGAGGGACTTCCTGATAGCGTACAACGTGAACCTTAACACAGCAAACATGGAGATAGGTAAGAAGATCGCCTCTGCACTTCGCGCCAGGGATGGTGGTCTCACCTTCGTCAAATCTCTGGCATTCTTCCTCAAGGATAAGAACATGGTGCAGATATCAATGAATCTTACGAACTACAGGAAGACACCCATATACCGTGCCTTCGAGCTCGTTAAGCTTGAAGCGGCTAGGTACGGTGTTATGCCTGTTGAGAGCGAGATCGTGGGGCTCGTACCAGAACAGGCGCTGATAGACGTTGCGAAATTCTATCTGCAGCTCAACGGATTCGACGAGGGAAATATACTCGAACGCAAGATGGAGAAGTCATGATCCACAGCTGCGGCATATGCCTTCAATGATCATCGGCCAGTGAATAGCGAATAGAATCATATGGTGATCGAGGGCATTTAATTGATATGTTCAACCATATCTTTATATTTATGAATGCATAAATTTAAGAATTTTGTAGCGTTTAAAGTGATATGGAGGGCATAGAAGATTTTCTTGAAAAACTTGCCAGCCCCTCTCCCGCACCCGGTGGTGGTGCAGCAAGTGCCTTTGTCTCCATAGTCGGCGCATCGCTTATATCAATGGTTTCTCAGCTGACCATAGGAAAGAAGAACTATGCGCAGTACGATGAAGAGATGAAGGGTATCCTGGAAAAGGAAAGGCAGATCGAGAAAGAGCTCCGCTCGCTGATCGATGAGGATGAGAAGGCGTTCAATGCCATAATGGAAGCGCTGAAGATGCCGAAGGAAACCGAGGAACAGAAGAGGATGAGGGACGAGAGGCTTCAGGCTGCCCTCAGAACTGGCATAGAGGTACCATGGAACATAGCGAAGAAGTCCTATGAACTGCTGACACTGGTGGAACCACTTGCGGATCACGGCAACAAGAATGCCGTGACGGATGCTGGATCCGCAGCACTATTTCTGCAGGCAGCGATAAAGGCCGCGCTCTACAACGTGAAGATAAACCTCAAGATGGTTAAGGACGAGGAATACGCTGCGGATCAGAGGATGAAGATGAACGTGTTCCTTGAGAATACGGATGAGACGTTCGAGAGGATCAAGAAGAAGGTGGAGGAGAAACTATGAGGGATATAGAGGAGATAATTAAAGAGATTGGACTTGGAAAGGAAGACTACGAGCTGTACGGTAGGTACATGGCGAAGTTGGATCTTAGCCTTCAGTCACGAGGCAGGCCAAAGGCAAAACTCATACTCGTCACCGCAATGACGCCGACACCTGCCGGAGAGGGAAAGACCACAACGACCATAGGGCTTGGCCAGGCCTTCAAAAGGCTCGGTAAGAACGTGGCAATAGCCATAAGGGAGCCTTCGCTGGGACCGTGTTTCGGCATAAAGGGAGGTGCAACAGGTGGCGGAAAGTCCAAAGTCGAGCCGAGCGACCGCATCAATCTCTTCTTTACCGGCGACTTTCCTGCAATAACGGCTGCGCACAACCTCCTGTCAGCGATGATAAACAACCACATGTACCACGGAAATGAACTGGCCCTGGATCCCAAGAGGATCACGTTTCCAAGGACCATCGATATGAATGATAGATCACTCCGCAATATCCTTGTTGGCGTCGGATCCAGGGATATGGGGGTTCTGGCAAACGACAACTTCGTGATAACGCCGGCAAGCGAGGTCATGGCGATAACCGGGCTTTCCCTCAACTATCAGGATCTGAAGAACAGGCTATCAAAGATACTCGCCGGCTTCACAAACAAGAACAAGCCTGTATTCGCAGGCGATCTGAAGGCGGAGGGGTCTATGGCGGCACTTCTCAGGGATGCGCTGAAGCCGAACCTTGTGCAAACCACAGAGGGCGTCCCAGCGTTTGTCCACACGGGGCCGTTTGGAAACATCGCTCATGGAACGTCAAGCCTGGTTGCAGACAAGATCGCAATGAACCTGTTCGATTACGTCATAACGGAGGCCGGCTTCGGTTCAGATCTGGGAGCTGAAAAGTTCTTCAACCTCGCCTCAAGGATCGGCAACCTTCCGATAAATGCCGTCGTGCTTGTTGCCACCATAAGGGCAATAAAGCACCATGGTGGGAGCAAAAAGGAGGGCGAAGACGTCGATGCCGTTAAGATCGGATCAAAGAACCTGATCAGGCATGTGCAGAACATAAGGAGGTTCGGAATCGATCCTGTCGTAGCCATAAACCGCTTCCCTACTGATACTGATGCTGAAATAAGGACTCTTGGCGAGATCCTGGATTCGAACGGCATAAAGTGGGCCCTATCGGAGGTGTTCGCAAAGGGAGGCGAAGGCGGCATCGATCTGGCCAACAAGGTGCTCGCATCCATCGGAGACTACGAGATAAAGCGCACCTATGATTTGAAGGACGACATACGCACAAAGATAGAGAAGATAGCGAAATACGTTTACGGAGCAGACGGCGTGATCTTTGAGAAGAAGGCCCTCACCGATATGAAGAAGGCAGAGGAGATCATGGAGAATCCATACGTGTGCATGGCCAAGACGCAGTACTCATTCAGCGATGATGCCTCACTGCTGAACGATCCGCATGGCTTCACCGTGAAGGTTCAGTCCATGAACATATCTTCCGGTGCGGGCTTCGTTGTTCCAATACTCGGTGAGATCATGACAATGCCTGGCCTTCCAAAGCATCCGGCTGCGGAGAACATCGATTTAACAGACTCTGGAGAGATAACCGGACTCTTCTGAATTTTTAAATTTTTTGTAAGGCTGGTAAAACCAGCTTCAGTGTATTCCATCTTAATTTTTTATCCTCTGCTTTCCTGCATGTTGCTGATGATCTGCTGCCCGATCCGTTGAAGAGGTATATATATCAAGTAAGAATTGTGAAATATGGCAAAGGGAACAATAAAGACAAATACACCGCCGCCTGCTCCGGTTATTGCGCCACCAGGCAAATCGACGAAGTACAAGGTTAAGTATACAATAACCGTTATGAGCGGCAAGGGAGGTGTTGGAAAATCCACCGTGGCCGTTAATCTGGCCGTATCTCTGGCAAAGAGAGGGCTGAAGGTCGGCCTGATAGACGCAGACATAAACGGCCCAGACGACCCCAAGCTGCTGGGCGTTTCTGATCTGAAGCTCTATGCAGATGAGGAGGGTATAATACCGGCTGAGACGAGATATGGAGTGCGCGTGGTATCAATGGGATTCCTGATCCCCACTGAAGATACCCCAATAATATGGCGCGGATCGTTGATGCACAAGGCCATACAGCAGTTTCTGGAGGACGTCAACTGGAAGGACACGGACATCGTGGTTCTGGACATGCCTCCTGGAACCGGCGATGTTGCCCTCAGCGTGGCGCAGCTCATCCCTGAATCCAACGGTGTTGTCATCGTTGTGACGCCTCAGGATGTCGCGCTTCTGGATGCAAGGAAGGCCATAAACTTCGCAAAACAGTTAAAGCTGCCAGTTCTTGGAATAATCGAAAACATGAGCGGTTTCGTATGCCCGCACTGCGGCAATGTTACCTATATATTCAAGAACGGGGGCGGAGAGAGATCAGCAAAGGAATACAATCTGCCGTTCCTTGGAAAAATACCGCTTATTCCAGAGATCGCTGATAACGGAGATAAGGGGATACCTGCCGTCGAGATAAACGACAAGATAAAAGAGATATTCGACAGTATAGTCGATCAAATACTCAAAGAAGCACAGATAGAGAACATAAAACAGTGAAAACTCATTTATTTTATACTTAATTTTTAAATTTACATAGCTATCGCTAATCATCTTAGATTTAAGGACCAACACAAAAAAACTATAAAAACAATAAAAAACAAAAATCAAACACGCTTATGAATTCGACCAGACGAGAATTTAGCATGGATTGTGCCTTCGATCTTTAGTAGCCGTGGACTTAAAACCTCGCCGAAGCTCGATTCTTACATCCCGGCTCTATCAAACCTCTCTTCTAGAGGCGATCTGATGACGATGTCTATTTTCGGGGGCGGCTTCGAGCTTAGATGCTTTCAGCTCTTATCCGCGTATGACGTGGCTACCCGGCGATGCCTTGCCAGACAACCGGTAAACTAGAGGTCACGAGCCCTTGTTCCTCTCGTACTAAAGGCCCCTTCCCCTCAGACATCGAGCACTCCCACGGAGAAGCAACCCTACTGTCTCGCGACGTAGTGAACCCATCTCAGGATCCCTTTTAATGGGCGAACAGCCCCACCCTTGGCACCTTATGCAGCACCAGGATAGGAACAGACGACATCGAAGTAGCAAACCCTCGGGTCGATGTGTACTCTTGCCGAGGACGACTCAGTTATCCCTGGGGTAACTTCTCTCTTATCACCCGCCCCCACTAAGGAGGAACTGGGTGGTTCGCTAAACCCTGCTTTCGCATCTGCGTTGCTAGTTGTCTGCAACACAGTCAAGCCAGCTTTTGCTTTTACACTCTACGGAGGATTTCTGACCCTCCTGAGCTGACCTTTGGGGGCCCCTGTTACGTTGTTAGGGGCGTGGCGCCCCACCCAAACTGCCCACCAATAGTTGTCCCTCCGAAGAGGTTAGTGACGCAATCCCGAGAGGGAAGTGTTTCATTGGCGCCTCCACTCCGGCCAAAACCAGAGCTTCGACGGCTCCTTCCTACGCTACGCAGTCAGGATCGCACCACAGCTACAGGCTGCAGTAAAGCTCCACGGGGACTTCGCTTTCACGTGGGAGAGACTGGATTGTGCACCAGTACATCAATTTCACTGGGCTGAACGCGGGGACAGTGGGACCCACGTTGAACCTTCATGCAAGCCGCCAATTAAGCGGCTAGGTATTACGCTACCTTAAGAGGGTCATAGTTACCCCCGCCGTTTACTGGCCCTTCTTCCCCTTGTACGGGGCTTTCAGGTACCAGCACTGGGCAGGTTTCAACCGCTATACACATCCTTACGGACTAGCAGCGATCTGTGTTTGTGGTAAACAGTCGGAGTCCCTTCGTCACTGCGACCTATTCCCTCACGGAATAGGCACTCCTTATACCGAAGATACGGAGCTATTTTGCCGATTTCCCTCGCGTCCATTATCCCAAAACGCCTTAGGCTTCTCACCTAGGGGCACCAGTGTCGGTTCTTGGTACGATACTGAACATGACCCCTGCATGATTTTCATGGGATCCGGGGATTGAGGCGATTCCCAAACGGGAACATACGCTCTTTCGCGAACTTCTCGTCATTACGACTCTCCATCCGCTTATGAGCATAAATACGTTGGCACCCGTACCGCCCCTACCCTGAACCTTTTCATACAGGGCAGAACGTTCAGTGTGCCGGAATATTAACCGGCTTCCCTTTCGGTCATATCCTGTTAGGTATGACCTTAGGATCGACTAACCCTCGGCTGACGAACATTGCCAAGGAACCCTTAGCCCTTTCGGCGGAACCGATTCTCACGGTTCTTCTCTGCTACTTTCACCAGGATCCGCGATACCATGCGGTCCATCCCTCCTCTCGGGGAGACTTCTACCCACATGGCACGCCCCCCTACCAGATCACCTTTCGGTGCTCGAAGGTCTCGGTGTCTAGTTTTAGCCCCTTCCATCTTCTAGGCATGTGACCTCGGTGAGTGAGCTGTTACGCACTCTTTAAAGGGTGGCTGCTTCTGAGCCTACCTCCCCACTGTCTTCGGCCACAAACCTATTTAGTGCACTTAACTAGAACTTAGGGACCTTAACCCTCGTCTTGGTTGTTCCCATCACGGAAGCAAAGCTTATCCCTGCCCCCTAGCACCCGACATCTACGATCTCGACAAGTTCGGAGTTTGACAAGTCGGCGCAGCCTTTCGACTGCTTACCAACCAATCGGTAGCTCTACCTCGCCGAGAATCTCCGTCGAGGTCTACCTGCGGGTAGTATCGGGGGGAACCCGCTATTGCCGGCCTAGATTGGCCTTTAACCCCTACACCCAAGTCATCCAAACGATTTGCACATCAGAATAGGTTCGGTCCTCCACCCAGCTTTCACTGAGCTTCAACCTACTCAGGTGTAGATCGACCGGCTTCGGGTCTCTCACGAGTGACTAAACGCGTTTACCACGCCACCCCTCCATTGCTGTGCGGGTAGTTGCTTTCGCTACGGCTACTCCTTTCAGGATTAACCTTGCCACTCGTCAGAACTCCCTGGCCCGTTCTTCAACACGGACAATAGAACAGCGATCCATCGTTGTTAACGACTTCACCTCTTTACTGCCCTATAAGTTTATCTCTGCCTAGTTTCAGGCTCTTTTCACCACCCTTCCGGGTTTCTTTTCAGCTTTCCCTCACGGTACTTAGTTCGCTATCGGACTCGGGACGTATTTAAGGTTGGATGTTAGTGCCACCCATATTCCCACGCGAAAAACGACGCATGGTACTCTGGTTACTTCCCCTTGTGGCTTCTGAAGCTTCGATTACAGGGCTATCACCTTCTAAGGCTCTTCTTTCCAGAAGATTCATCTCGCTTCAGGAGGCGTTAGAGGAAGACCAAACTCCACATCTTTCCCTTCTTTCGAAGGGCTATTCGGTTTGCCTTCTACCGCTTTCGATCGCCTTTACTAACGGTATCTCAATTGATTTCTTTTCCTCCGGGTACTAAGATGTTTCAATTCCCCGGGTTCCCTCTCCTTTCGGAGTGCCTTACGGCAGGAAGTCCCATTCGGAGATCCTTGGATCTAAGGCTCCATGCGCCTCCCCAAGGCTTATCGCAGCTTGGCACGTCCTTCTTCGGCGCCCGAACCAAGCCATCCTCTAGGCAGATTAGCAGAGCACAATCCATTGTGCCATCTCTCATCTAGTCTCATCAAAATTCGACATCTTCCCTTTTAATGTAATGCATTAAAAGGTGCATTGTAAGCGTGTATGGACTATATCATTAACAGGGATATAAGCATTTTGATCCTGAAGCCCAATTATCTAATAATTTTATATTACTTCCCCTTCGGAAATAATAATATATTTTTATACTTAGATTTCAATCGGAACTAGAAAAAAGCTGTTTCAATGCCAATCTGCTGGTGCGCCATGAATTATGTCACGCTTCCAGATTGGAGCTCTTTCCTTGATCTGGTCTATGATATACCTGCAGGCGCTGAAGGCCTGATCCCTGTGCGGAGCCGACACCGCAATGACCACAGAGTCCTCTGTTATCTGTACGGTGCCTATCCGGTGAACAACTGCAGCATCGGTTATGTTAAATCTTTCAACACAGTAATTCACCATGGATTCTATTTCCCTTATCGCCATTTCACGGTAGCTCTCATAATACAGCGCGTCAACCCTGATACCGTCCGATTCTTCACGCACAGTCCCCTCAAATGTCACTATGGCGCCGGCTTTTGGATTCCTCACCCGTTCTATGAGATCTTCAACGGATATCTTCGATTCCACGATGTCTATAAACATGCGAACACCTAGTCAATGGCAATATAGTTTCGGAGCATGGAGAAGAACCTGTCTGTGCTGTCCTTCAATGGCCTCTTACTTCCATCAAAAACCTTGAACACAGAACCTGCGATCAGGTCATGATAGGACTGGCCGATCATGGTTTCGCGGTATCCCCTTGCACCACCCCATACCAGCAAAACTGGCTTCTGAACCCGATACAGTTCCTCTGCATACCCCTCATAGCCGGTACCGTCCACCACGATCACATTGCTGTATTTCTCTGGATGGTTCATAGAACATTTCAATGCAACATCCGCGTTTATGCCCTCGCCCATCAGCATAACGTTCTTCAATTTCATGGCCTGCACAAAATCGTAGTAAAATTCCGAGGCGGTATCAATGCTCCCGTGATATTTTGAATTCTCACCTTCATTTCCCGGAAATACCGGCATGTATACATTTACATTCCACTGAACTATCCTGTCCGGTGCCCTGATATCATTCCAGATGCCTTCCCCGTTTATGTCTATAAGCACAAGGTTCTTCTTGATCCCTGCCTTTGCAGTATAGCTGTAAAGGATTTTTGAACCGGAGATCAGGATCTCTCCACTTTCCATACATGATCATTTCATTCGATTATACTAATATTGGGGAATCATGATCCGTTCTCGTTGTACAGGGTGGCATTGTAATATTTGCTTGACCAAGTGCCATAAAATGCATTCTGATACAACGGCATGCCTGCAGCATAGCATCGCTGTGTATTCCAAGAAAATACAGTAGGCATCTTGCCTTTATGAACTGGTTGCCGGATCGCATAATGTGCGGTCTCAGAAAGTTAAATAAATACAGTTTGCATGATCGTGCATAGCCCTGTGGTGTAGTGGACAAGCATTTTGGACTTTGGATCCAAAGACGGCAGTTCGAATCTGCCCAGGGCTATCAAGGTGCAAAGATGGCAGATCCTGTCCAAGTAGAGACGCAGCCCTCCGTAAAACGCGCAAGGAAGATCGCCGCAGCTGTAGCATTGGCTGTTATAGCCATTTCATTTGGGATCGTCTATGGATTATCTCTGAACGGAACCGTAACAGTGAACGTAATGTACGTGAACGTAGTGCTGAACGAAAATGGCGCATCAAGGACCATTTCGATCCAGTTCAATCATGAAACTCTCTCATCCGGCGAAAAGGTGTACCTGTCGCTGCAGCTGAATGGGGGCAGCACCGGTACGACATTAAATTCCATAAGTTCAGGCACGCCCGGGTTCACCGTGGGATCCGTGACTCCACTTCCCATAACAATACCTCCAGATCAGCATTACGATCTGAAGCTGTTCTTCGTTACGCCGTCGCATGATTATGCGGGCGACATCACCATCCTAATCTCGGCGGATCAGCCCCAGGCTGCGTCATGAATTGCAGACAGATCGCCATAGATGATCACCTTCTGGATCAAATAGAAAAATCCTGAAAAACGTGCTCGCTATGCTATTGCATGAAAAAATAATATAAAGAAATATGAGATAGTTTTTATCTTTCTACTTCAGCCTTTGATCCTGCCTGCATCTTCGAGAAACTGTTCGCCACGTAGACCATGTATATCAGCATCAGGATCAGCAGTATTCCCCCACCGAGGGTTATGTAGAAGTAGGCTGTGGCCATGGCGGTATTGGTAAGAAACGCCGACACTGGAAGCGTCCCACCGAAGAATTTTGGATAGACCAGCGAATAGAACGGATAGATGGACAATGTAAGGAGGGAAAGAAATACTATCTTATTCTCTATGATCTTTCTTGTTGGCCTGTAATAGAACAGCGCCGGTGCTGCAAGACCTATTATTATGGTTATGATAAGAACTGGCGAAAATGGTACTGCAGTTATTGCAGAGTGTATCCATATCACCGCGCCTATTTCAAGTATGACGCCCAGATATGAAGCTACCAACGATACCTTCATGTAATTCTCCAGTCCATAGAATATGAACGAAAACCCGTACATCAGGATGATGGCTCCTATGACAAACAGGATATCTCCAGGCGCCGCTGCCCATTTTCCGGCGTTGAAAGCCATCTTTGACAGGATCACGCCGCCGCCAGTTACAACGGACGATGCGAATATGACGAAGACTAAGCAGAACAGGCATTCGAAGATGGAGAATATCGAATACATGGATCTGTCGTTCAACCAGCCCTTCTTTATGAATTCACCGAATATTATGAAGGCGTTTCTTCCTATGAATGCTATCAGGAGGATAAGCAGAGGCACGGCAAATATGTATGCTGCAGGTATCAGTATTGATGGATAGGCAAAATCAGATGTGACGACCCAGAAAGCTATGAATGTGCCTGTCAGCTCCCATATGGGTATAACATAGGGACTGACCTTTTTCTTAGATCCTTCGTAGTGGAAGAGAAAGAGCATTGCTCCCATCGACTCTGTGATGAAGAGGGCAAGCATTATCGACATTATGAGGAAATTTAAACCAAACACTGCGTTCATATTTTGCACCTCAGAAGTTGACCCCTGTTGCGGACTGGGATTCCGAAACTTCCTTGCTGACCTCTTCCCTGTTGAACACTCTCGCCGAGAAGTAGAACGACACCGGTATCAACAGCGTGTAGAAGATGATCATCGCTATACCCGGGCCTATCATCGAGGTTGTGGTGTTCGCACCCTGGTATACATACATTACGTTATATATTATCCATGGCTGCCTCCCGACTTCATCCACAACCCAACCATCCTCCATGGTGTACATTGATATCAATCCGAAAAGCGGAAACAGAATTGCCATCCATTTATTGCTGTATGGCTGCTTCTTCATGGCCCACATTATCAGATAAGCAAGCAAGTAGAGACCGATCAGTATACCGAACAGAACCATCAGATCGAACATGGTGTGCACTATCAGTGGCGGCCATTCATTCATCGGATAGTACATAAGTCCCTTTGGTACAACATAGGATGCGTTACCTGTTCCAGCAAGCAAGCTCTGCAGGCCAGGTATCGTAATAGCACCCACGATCTTGCCGTATGCGATTGTACCGAAGAGCTTCTCTGGCTCAAATGCACGGCCCCCCATAAGATTCAGCTCTATGGCGGAATACTTAAGTGGCTGATAGGCGATCAGCGCACTGGCCTCAAGGGATCCGGATATGCCTGTGAGTATCACGTAGAACATGGATAGGGCTGCCGCTATCTTGCTTCCCTTCATATAAAATGTTCGCTCATCGATGTCCTTCGACCTCAGATATCTGTACGCGAAGTAGCCACCTATAAGCATTGTTCCGGCAAGGAGTGTCTCAGGTACGACATGCGCGATCTGGGCCAGGAAGGAGGGCGCATTAACTGATGCCCATGGATTCACGTCCACGATCTTGCCCGTACTCTCGTACACTGGTATGTTGAATCCATTGGGCGTATTCATCCAGGCATTGACCATCACTATAAAAGCTGCCGAACCGAGTGTTCCTGCCCCAATGAAGAACGTGAGGATCCAGTGCGTTATCCTGTTCTTAAATGCATCCCAGTAGTATATGTATATTATGAGAAATATGGTCTCCGTAAAGAAGGCAAAGATCTCCAGGTAAAAGGGAACCATTGCAACTGCTGCTACAACTGCAAAGAACTTCGGAAACAGTATGACAAGCTCAGCCGCCATCACTATGCCGCTTGCCGTTCCTATGGCAAAAAATATCGTGAATACCTTGGCGAGTCTTTTTGCCATCAGATCATAATATTTGTCCTTGTATCTTATGCCCAGGTACTCAGCCACACTGAGAACGACAATGGTAGAGATGCTCATCGTGACCAGTATTATGTGAACACCGATCGAGTAGGCGAAGAGCAACCTGTCAAAAGTCGTTATAAACGCCATATTTTGATTAATAACTGGTTCATATTTAAACCTTATTTTATTATATAATAATCTTTCGTAATTAGATAATGCTACATAGCACTATCATGCGTCATTTATGTAAAAAGCCTAAATATACGGTTTTTTTAGCTTATCAAATTCGAAGAATAAGGCTTAAATTTTAGGGCATATGGATCGAATGTAGCATCAAAATATACAATTATTCATTATCTCCTTCAAATTTTCAAAAAGAAAAAATACAATGATCCCCTTTATGATATTATGATAGCGGAAAGCTTGAAGTCTCTCTATGATGACGAATGGAAGGGGTATGTGGATCATGAATTTGTATCGAGGATGAGAAATGGAGATCTGCCAATAGAAAACTTCAAATTTTACCTCGTCCAGGATTCGCTATATGTGAACGAGATGATCAAGGCTGTGATAAGGTCGGCAGAACTGATGCCAAGCGATATGGCCTTTCAGATACTATCCGCCGTCATCTTGGGAAGGGACAAGGGCATGGAAACGCATGCTTATCTGGAAAATGAACTTGGCGTAGAGGGCAACGGCAGGATGACCATGACAACGTATTCCTACACCAGGCATCTCCGTTATTCATCCACAATCGGATGGCCACAGTTCCTTGCAGCTTGGATACCATGTATGTGGGGCTATTCTGAGGTCGGCAGGTCTGTCTCTTCATCTCCCAATAAATATTACAGGATGTGGGCTGAATTCTATGCTTCGAAAGAATATGCAGACAGAGTGTCCGTAATACTGAGCGCAATGGACAGATTCAATGGCGATATAACTGAGATCAAGGATTACTTTCTCATCAGCCTGAAATTTGAACAGCGTTTCTGGCAGGCCGCGCTGGAGATGGAAAGCCCCATCTGAAAACATAGCTGTCTGGATCGGAACTATCAGCTATATCTTCATTCATCATTGTTTAATATCTGCGAGTACCTAAACAGAAAGCCCATCATTCTATAAAAATATATTGTACAATTCGTTACGATCGTACATGTCGCTGAAAGGAGTTCTGATGGCTGGAGGAAAAGGGACAAGGCTGAGACCGATAACATATTCAATTCCAAAGCCTCTTGTTCCAGTTGCTGGCAAGCCCGTGATATCGTACATACTTGATGCGTTCTACAGATCCGGAATAAATGACATAATAATCACAACTGGATACAAATTTGAATCCCTGATAAAGGGTGTGCTTGAAAATAAGAATGGAGACCAGAACATACTGTTTTCGGTTGAGAAGGAAGCTGCAGGCACTGCCGGCGGCGTCAAGCTTGCTGAAAATTTCCTGGACGATACCTTCGTCGTTGGAAGCGGAGATATACTTATCGACTTCGATGTTGGGGACATGATCAGGGAGCATCAGCATAAAAAGAACAAGATAACCATAGCCATCACAAAGGTCGATGATCCATCACAATTCGGTATAGCAGAGATAGATGAAGACGGATACATCAAGAGATTTCTCGAAAAGCCCGGCAAAAATGAGACGTTCTCAGACACGATAAACGCTGGCGTTTACGTCATGGATCGATCTCTTCTTCGTTATATTCCTCAGACCGGACAGTACGACTTTGCGAAGGATCTCTTCCCGAAATTGCTCTCCCAGGGCGTGAAGATCGGAACATATTTGATAGATGGGGTATGGCTGGATGCCGGCAGGCCAAAGGACGTCATAAAGGCAAACCAGATCATGGTTGAAAAATACGGAGAAAGTTTCAACGGATCTGGAAAGGCCATAGTCAGGTCGAAGGTTCCGGATGGCGCTTCTGTGAAGCCGCCGATATACATAGGCGAAGGTGTCCATATGGGCAAAAACATAACCATATCAGGATCGGCCGTTTACGACAACGTCTCAATCGGGGACGATGTTCATATAGAGAATTCAGTTATAATGGCTTCTTCAAAGATAATGAGGGGAACGAAGGTGGTCAACTCCGTCATAATGCAGAACACGACCATAGGCGAGGATTGCGAAATACATGAGAGCGTGCTCTCTCAGAAGCTTAACCTCCAAAACGGATCCAAAGTGTATCAGGTGGCCCTATCCTCTGAGATAGTACAGGATGAAAACTAGGATTATGAGAACGACAACGCCTATTGATATGTAAATTAAATTCTTATCATTTCCAAATATTATCGGAATTGGGCCTATCATTATGAGGCCGCCATAGTGTTTTTCCTCTTTTCTCTCCTCGCGTGCATTATCCTCAAAGCTGCTTTCATATTCAGGCGGTATGAACACCTGATCTGCATCCCTTTGGAACTGAAATGGAGAGAAGAACATCAGCACGATACCGAGGAATATGAGGAGAAACGGTATTATGGACAAACCTGAACCGTATATGATAGGAAATATGATAAAAAGAGCAAAATGAGCAATCCCGATTGCTGCCATGGCAATCAGGATCAGGATCCCAGCCAGTACCAGCAGGTAACCCAACCTGAATATGTTCATATCACAGGAATCCCGCTTTCTGAAGGATCAATAGATCATCCGTGGTGAGTTCCTCACCGTTCTTGAATTTCTCGAAGAGGATCTCAGCCTTCTGCTGAAGCTCATCATCCTTTTCCTTCTTCTTGGTTGCCCTCTTCTTTGTCTTAAGCCCGGCTATTACCTTCTCTAGATCCTTGAGATCGTTCTTCGCCTGTATGAAAGCTTCATGTTCCTGTTCAGACTCCTTTCCGTATTTTATGGCCATCTCATGCATTTCATCGGCCTTCTTCCTGACCTCATCAAGTTCCTGGAGAGACTTGTTTATATCGTTGCTTATTTCGGATATCTGGTTTGATATTTCCTCTGCTCTCTTCTTCAGATCCCTTGCGAGCGTCTTTTCCTTTTCTATCTCGGCCAGCAGATCTTTGACCTTCTCGTTCTCGCTGAGCTGTTTCTCCCTGTCCTCCTTCATCTTCTTGATCTCGTTGCTGAGGCGCTTAATCTCCTGCACAACCTTGTCCTCTTCCGCCTTTGTCAGCTGCATTGTTTCTTGTTTCTTTATCAGCTTCTGAAGCTCCCTTTCCTTGGCTCTGATCTCTCTCTGGTTCACGTTCGTGTAGTTGGCTTCTTCAGCTATCTTTTTGTACTCCTTTCTTAGCTCTGAAAGCTTCTTAAAATGCTCTTCCTTCTCTGACCTTATCTTCTGAACTTCCTCTATGAGGGCGTTCTTCTGTGATATCTTCTGTTTGACCTGGTCCCTCATTTCGTGAACCTTGGCGTTCAGCTGGTCCCTCTGTTCGGCATAATTACGGCTTTGCTGTGCAGCTTCATCTCTTTTCTTTATATGCTCCTCTATTGCCTTTCTCAGAATGTCTCTCTTTTCCTCAAATTCCTGGAGAAGATCCGTCATAGTAACACTTCATTGCAGAATTCTATCCTTTATTAATGTGAGGCATATATAGATTTCGCCATTTAACTTGTATGTGCTCAGAATCTGCTTATTATGGTGACGATATCCTCATCCATAAGCTGGTAATCGATGCCTACCCTCTGTTCGCCGATGGGTCTGTTTTTGCCGGACACTATTGCATATCTGAAGGAATCTATCATGCTTCTGTTTATCTTCCTGCAGACCTCCCTTACCGTTGTACCTTCTCTCAGTATCAGCGGCTTCTGGAAATCAACCACTCCCGCCTTGTTTCTGAGATATACTCTGATGAGGCTCAGTGACTTGAATATCCCCTCCTTCAGTTCCTCTATACCATAACCTGTCTTTGCCGAAACTCTGAACACCTCACCGTACTGCGATACCTGCGATGTATCGAACGAGGGATTCATATCAATTTTGTTGACTGCAACGATGGATGGAATGTAAACGTAACGGCCCTGAAGCGTTTCTATTATATCTTCGACGCTCACATTTTCGCGTATGTATACATCCGCATTAACAAGCTTGAACTCCTTCATTATCTCCTTTATGTAATCCTCATCTATGTCAACGGTCTTTGGCTTGTGCAACCTTATTCCACCGGAAGTTGTCTTCTTGATCTCCACGTTTCTGCGTTTTCTGTTCACGACTATACCCGCATTATAAAGCTCTGTCAGTATCTTATCGATGCCACCAGCCTGAACATCGGTAACGATGACTATCAGATCCGCTGATCGCACTGCACTGAGGATCTCTCTCCCCCTTCCAGCACCATAGGATGCATTCTCAATGATGCCTGGAAGATCGAGTATCTGTATCTCCGCGCCCTTGTATTCGAGTATACCCGGTATAGCTTTCAGTGTAGTGAAGGCGTAATCGCCTATCTCGCTGTCAGAGTTTGTGAGGCGATTCAGAAGGCTGCTCTTACCCACATTGGGGAAGCCGACAAGTGCAACTGTAGCATCTCCTGACTTTGGAACTGCAAATCCCGCATGGGATCCGCCGTGCCTTGCGCTGGCCTCCATCTGCAGCTTTGCTATCTTCGCCTTTAACAGACCGATATGATGCTCTGTCGCCTTGTTATACTGCGTTCGCTTGATCTCATCCTCAATCTCCTTTATCCTATCTTCAATTGTTGGCATCGATTCTACTTTCTTCCTTAATTTTCCACCTGTTTATATCTCTTTGCGGGTCATATACGAAGCTTCAAAACTTTTAAGACAGATGAAATGCATATTCCCTGTATGCCGAATCTTTTGTTGAATCCGGATATATATGGAAACAGTGTTATATTCATATGCTGTGATGATCTCTGGGAATACGATCTGGCCACCCATGAAACAAGAAAACTTGTCTCAGGCCTCGGAGTTATAAATAACGCTAGGTTTTTCCCTGATGGAAAGAAGATAGTTTTGCGCGTTATGCGAGGCGCCTCGCTCAATACAGCCGAGCTGTACACGTACGATCTTTCTGACGGCAGCCTCAGGCGGATAACGTACTTTGCGGGGAAAAGCACGGGCAGGAGGATGTTCACAGATGTGGCCGGCTTTGGGCCAGACGGCAGTCTTATAATTGCAACAGATGCAATGCAGCCATTCTCATCCATGACCTACCTTTATGCTGTGGAGGGGGATGGTCTCAATTTCAGGCCATTAAATCTTGGTCCAGCAACACACATCATCTATGCCGGCAGCAGGAGGATAGTAGGCAGAAACACATATGAACTGCCGCACTGGAAGGGGTACAGGGGCGGAACGCGCGGAAAGGTCTGGATAGAGAGCGAGGATGGCAAATTCAGGAAAATTATAGACATAGAAACCCATGTATCAAGTCCCGTCCTGGTTAGCCAGCGAATATATTTCATAACCGATCTGGAAGGCTTCGGCCAGATCTATTCGACTGATCTGGACGGTAAGGATATGAAGAAGCATACAGACTTCAGAGATTACTATCCAAGGCATCTCAATACGGATGGAAAACGCATAGTCTTTTCCATGGGCGGATCCCTATACATATTTAACCCGGATGATGAGAGGGTGGAAAGGTTAGAGATAGGGGACATCGAGTCTCCGGAGGATAGAGTGACAAGCTTACCTTCAAAATTTCTTGAAGATTTCTCCATTCTGGACGGGGATCTCATCGCCCTCGTAAGCAGAGGGCAGGCGTTCATACAGGACACCTCGGGCAATTATGTGATGAGGGTACCTCAGCCCCTGAGGGTGAGATATGTCAGGAGGGCTAGCGATACGAAGATAGCCTTCATCTATGGAACGAGAGACGGCGATTTTCTCGGGATATACGATTACAGAGATGGAAAGAGCGAGATATTCGGTGAGAACCTGGGAAACGTATTTGCAATGTCCGTCGACAGATCTGGCAAGTTCGCCGTGATAGCAAACGACCGCTTCGAACTTATGATGATCGATCTTGAAAGCAAGTCTTCAACGCTGATCGAGAGAAGCACTGAGGGCATGATAACTGATTTCACCATATCAGATAACTCCAGGTTCATAGCCTACAGTTTCCCGCTAAAGCACAACAGCACTGGAGGCTATGTAATGCAGTCAATACATGTGTACGACATTTCCCAGAAGACGGTTTATCAAGCCACAACAGATAATTCGCATGACTACGCCCCAGCCTTCGACTCTGATTCAAAATACCTCTATTACCTGTCTTACAGAAGCCTGGATCCAAGCCCTGACAAGATCGTTCTCAACTTCAGCTTTGAAGTTGTATCCAAGCCCTTCGTAGTGCCACTTATTCCCGGCCTGCCAAATCCCACAAAGCTTGTGCCTCAGTCGCTGGTTGAGGGCGGCACGGAATACGATCTGAACGAAATGTACAGGAGATCCAGCCCGATAAATGTGGAACCAGCAGACTACAGAATGATCATACCGCTGGAGACTTCCCTTCTTCTGTACAGCGTTCCGGTACATGGAGAATATGCCTCCTACTATCAGGGTGCACCTGAAAAAGGTGTACTCAGCAGATACGACATAAAGACAAAGAAGGTCACCGAACTGAAGAGAAACCTGACGGACATCAGGCTTTCTCTTGATAGAAAGAACGCGATCATAAGGAAGGATGACGGTAAGCTCTACATCTTCAACCTGGATAAGCCAGAAGAAGAAAAGGCTCTGGAAACCGACAGGAGGCCAATCGTATCCAGCAGGCAGGAGGAATTTCTGCAGATGTATGATGAATCCTGGAAGCTTGCGAGAGACAATTACTGGAACGAGGCCGTTGCACGTGAGATCTCGGAAAGGATATATGAGAAGTACAGAAAGCTTGTGCCTCTGTGCAGGACAAGATTCGATTTGAGCAACGTCATAGTTGAGATGCAGGGGGAATATCGCACATCTCATTCCTACGAGATGGGTGGAACATTCACCGATGCGGATCCATTCAGCAGCGGCAGAATAGCATGCGATGTGAGCCTGAAGGAAGATCACTATGAGATAACGAAGGTGTACGCCGGCGATTTTTCCAATGAGGGCGAAAAATCGCCAATATTCGAATATGGAATAAACCCGATGGGATACAGAATAGATGAAGTCGATGGGGAACCTGTTGGCCCAAAGAAAAGCATATACAGCGCACTGTCCACCAAAGCCGGCACATCCGCAAGGATCAAGATATCCGAGGTTCACGGTGAAAGCAGAGAAATATTCGTCGATGTCCTTGAAGATGACAGGTTCATAAGGTATCGATCATGGGTAGAGGAGAACCGCAGATATGTTCATGAGAGGAGCGGAGGAAAGATAGGCTATGTACATATACCGGATATGGGGATGATGGGGCTCAATGAGTTCTATAGACTGTTCATAAACGAGGCTTCATATCCTGGCCTCATAATCGATGTCAGATTCAACGGCGGAGGCTTCGTATCACAACTGATAATAGAGAAGCTGCTGAACAGGAGGCTCGGCTATGACAATCCTAGAAGAGGGAGCCTGAGCCCGTATCCAACAAATTCCGTCAGGGGGAAGATGATAGCCATAACAAACGAGTATGCCGGATCTGACGGTGATATATTCAGTTTCTCCTTCAAGAAACTCGGCCTTGGCAAGCTGATAGGGACAAGAACGTGGGGAGGCGTGGTGGGCATATCACCCAGGCGCAGGCTGATTGACGGCACTGTTCTTTCCCAGCCAGAATACGCCTTCTGGTTCAGAGACACTGGTTTCGGCGTGGAGAACTATGGAGTAGATCCTGACATCGAAGTTGAATACAGGCCGGATCACTACATTAAGGGCGTTGACCCGCAGATCGACTACGCGATCGATAGCCTGATGGAGGATCTCAAGTCATGGAGCGAAGAACTTCCTGAACGCCCCTCTTGATCTGGATGTGCAACGGAACGTTTAGATTCAAAAGATACGCATGCCAGATCGCAGGCTTGAAAATATTGCGATCATGGCATATATATTGAATGCTTCTAAGCGATCACGTTGATATGGTTTGAAAGATCATAAGTTGAAGCACTGTCCATTTTTCGTTTTTCGTCAATAAAATACGTATTTAGTATAAGATCATAACATATTAAATGTACCGCAGAGAATGTATCTATTTACCTTCATCGCGTGCGTATTTTCCTCATGAAATAGGTCTCTCCCCTGTATTTCAGCTCCACAACCTTTTTATCATTTACCAGTTCTTCGAACGCGCTCCATTCATATCCGTTTTCAGCGAGCGCCTTCTCTATAGCCTCCTTCTTCATAGGATGCACAGATGTGATGCTGAGCAGGCTGGCGATGACATCACTCGCTACTGAAAAATCATCCCCCTCATAACCTATCAGGTATTCAACCTTATCGGATCCGAGAATCTCTGAGAATATCTGGAACGATGTGTTTATGAAATCCTCGTCCGGTGGCGTCACCCATGTTTCAGCAGGAGGGCGTGTTGGTACGGCGATGTAGGATCTCTTCACCGATTCAAGAGAGCTGATAAAATCCGCAATCTTCTCTATATCACCGGCATCCTGTATTCCCTTGACAAGCATCGTTTCCGTTGCCAGATATCCTCCATATTCCACGGAGAAAGACCTGATCCCTTCCAGAATATCATCAAGCTTTGTGCTGCCGTATGGCCTGTTTATTCTTATCCATCTCTTTGCATCAATTTCATCAATCTTCAGTGAAACCCAGTCAGATTCAGAGAGATCAGACCTGACCTCCTCAAGCGATATTAGTGAGGAATTGCTTATAACTGCGGTTTTTATGCCAAGGCTCTTGACTCCGTCTATTTCCTTTCCAAGATTTACGTCGAGTGTGGGCTCCCCGTCAGGAACGAAGGTTATATAGTCGATCCTTTCCCCTCTGGATTCTATCTCTTCGACCCTTCTGGAAACTGCCTCAACCAGATCCTTTGGATCATAGAACTGCCTTCTTTCTGTTGAATATGATATGGTTCTTCCAAGCTGGCAGTAAACGCAGGAGTATGAACACAATTTTGGAGGTATATTGTTGACACCCAAGCTCCTCCCAAGTCTTCTGGATGGGACTGGACCGAACACGATGCTGCTGATATCTTCCATATTTAAACATTCTGTCCCATTATTTCTAAATTGTCATGGTGATCCGTTTTCGTGGCATGATTGGTATTGATGGTGATATTCGATCATCGCAGTAACCACCGCTGAATGCGTCTTGGTGAGGCTTCTAGAATTGCATGGCCGCTATGCTATGAATTTGAAAACCCTATTCAAGAAAGTATATATCATTGTACATGAATTTTCTTAACAGCATATCACCCATAGGAAATACTGCCGATATCCATCATCGAAGTTGATATATCAATAAATTTTTTTCTTTTAACTTTTAATGAATATCCTTATATACGATATTTGGTTGATTTATATGCATAACTCGATAAGCTTAACTATATATTTGCAATCATTAATTTCCTATGGAAGCTTCAGAAGAGGTTGCTATGATCAATAAGAGCGATGACGGTAAGTCCGGGATTAGGTATTACACCACTCTTGAAGAATTATCAAAGGCTATAAATGCCGGTCTTAGCCTTCAGGATCGGCGGATGAGTGAGGAGGAAGCTATGGAGGCTGCTGAACATATAATAAACTTTTTTGGATATAATGACCGTGTTATTGATAACATGCTTGAACCAGAAGATAGGGATTCTTTTTACACCATGGAGGATATAGGTATATTGCAGACGGAAAGGGAGGAGACGACTCTCTTTGATGGTAGGGAGTGGCGCATACATTACTGGATTCTGAACATAAACAAGATCATAGAACTTGCCAACATGAAGGTAGATTTTAGGAAAAAGAAGACGGATGAGGAATACAGAATATACGACGAGATCCCTGATGACTACTGGAAGGTCGTTCAATAGGGATGCCCGATGCATGTAGCCGTCCTTGATCGAGACAAATGCCATCCAAAAAAATGCCATCACGAGTGCCAGTATTACTGCCCACCCGTCCGCAATCATGTGATGGCCATTGATTTTCCTGATCCTGATGGCCAGCCGCTGATATCTGAAACTTTATGCATAGGGTGCGGTATCTGCATAAGACGATGCCCATTCGGTGCAATAAAGATAGTTACGCTCCCGGACGAGCTCAACAAAGAAGTTCTTCACCGATACGGGGTAAACGGATTCAGGATATACTCCATCCCCACCATAACGCCAGGCAGGGTCTCGGCCATACTTGGCCAGAATGGCTTGGGAAAGACCACGACTCTCAACATACTCTCCGGAATCACGGTGCCGAACCTAGGATCGTATGACAGCCCGCCATCAAAGGAGGCTGTCATAAACAGATTTGCCAGAACAGAGATGGGTGCCTATTTCAGGGGCCTGTATGAACAGAACAAGAAGGCAGTGCTGAAGAACCAGTATGTTGATTATATTCCGAAAGTGGTGAAGGGCACAATAGGGGAGATCCTGAAGAAAAATGACGAAACCGGAAGATACAGCGATATAGTGACCCAGCTTAATCTGGAAAATTCAGTCAACAAGAGCGTGACCGAATGTTCCGGAGGAGAGCTGCAGAGGCTGGCCATAGGTACAGTTCTTGAGAAGGATGCAGACATCTATCTGTTTGACGAGATGACCTCCTATCTGGATATAAATGAGAGGTTGAATGCATCCAGGATCGTTCAGGATCTTGCCAGGAAAAAGACCGTCATAGTGGTGGAGCACGATCTGGCCATACTCGACTGGCTCGCGGATTCCGTGAACATAGTTTACGGCGATCCAGGCGTTTACGGCATCTTCTCAGAGCCGCTCTCCACAAACAGGGCAATAAATGCATACCTATCCGGTTTCCTCAGGGAAGAGAACGTACGCATACGGAGCTATCCCATAGAGTTTGAGGAGAAGACGTCAAGGCGTGATAAATTCACCCAGGATCTCATTTCTTGGACGGATCTCAAAAAAACGCTGGGAGACTTCACGCTCGATGTTTCTGCCGGAAAGATACATAAGAGCGAGATCGTGGGAATTCTTGGAAAAAACGCGCTGGGAAAGAGCACATTCATAATGATGCTTGCTGGCGTAATGACACCGGATTCAGGAACCATATCCCAGAACCTGAGGGTGTCATACAAGCCGCAGTACATAACCACATCATTTGACGGATCCGTCTCCGATCTGATAAGAACTTCACTCGGAGAGAGGTCCGAAGATTCCTTCGTCAAGAATGAGATATTCCATCCGCTGAGCATAGAGGATCTGATGGAGAATCCCGTCAGCGGGCTATCAGGTGGAGAGCTTCAGAGGCTGTCCATAGCGCTGACCCTTGCAAGGGATGCGGATATATATCTGATAGACGAGCCATCCGCGCATCTGGATTCTTCCTTTAGGATGGTTGTCGCCAAGGTGATAAGGAGGGTAATGGAGAACACCAAGAAGACCGCAATGGTCGTTGACCATGACATATATCTGATTGATCTCATATCGGACAGTCTGATCGTCTTCTCTGGCGTACCAGGATCGCATGGTCAATCGGAAGGACCCATGGACATGCGCGATGGCATGAACAGATTTCTCAAGATCGTGGGCGTGACCTTCAGGAGGGATCAGAACTCAAGAAGGCCAAGGATAAACAAGGAGAACAGCAGCCTTGACAGGATGCAGAAGGAGCAGAACAACTATTATTATTCGTGAGCTATGGAGATAAAGGAAAGGGACGGCCTTGCAAGGATAGCAAAATTCGAGACGCCGCATGGTACCATCGAGACACCCACGGTGCTGCCGGTCATAAACCCAAACATAATGGATATAACGCCGGAGGAGATGAAGCCGCTTGGCCTGCAGGGCATAATAACGAACAGCTACATAATACTCAGGACGCCGCAGCTCAGGGAACGGGCGCTGAAGGATGGGCTTCACGCTCTGATCGGATATGACGGGCCAATAATGACGGATTCCGGTACGTTCCAGAGCTACGTTTACGGTTCCATAGAGTTCAACAACAGGGAGGTTGTGGAGTTCCAGAAGAGGATAGGAAGCGACATATCCACCATACTGGATGTTTTTACCACGCCCGGAACGCCAAGATCCCAGGCTGAGAAAGCCGTAATAGAGACGTATAACCGCATGCTTGAGGTAAACGATGAGGACGGCATCATTGCTGGTCCTGTGCAGGGCGGAGTCTATTCCGATCTCAGGAGGAGATCCGCTGAGCTGATGAATTCAACAAGAGCAATGTACCATCCTATCGGTGGTGTTGTACCGCTTCTGGAAACGTACGATTATTCCACGCTCGTCGATATAATAATAAATTCAAAGATCAACCTGAGCTTCAACAAGCCGGTGCATCTCTTCGGCGGCGGCCATCCCATGTTCTTCGCCTTTGCAGTATATCTTGGAGTAGATCTTTTCGACTCAGCCTCCTATGTGAAGTACGCGAAGGATGACCGCCTCATATATCCGGACGGTACGAGGGATCTTGCCCGCATAACTGAACTGCCCCAGTGGAGCCCGCTTTACGGCAGATACACCCTGAAGGAGCTGAGGGATCTTGAAAAGGAAAAACGCAGCATAGAGATAGCCAGACATAATCTCAAGGCCATATTCATGGAGATCGCGGAGATAAAGGAAAGGATATATGAAGAGGGCCTTGCACAGTATGTGGCGCAGAAGGCCAGATCCCATCCAAGCCTCCTGAAGGCCTACTGGAGGATGATGTCCTATTCAAATATATTGGAGAGATACGAGGATCTCTCAAAGAAAACCGCCTATTTCTTCTATGATTCCTTCTCAACGAAGAATCCATATGTTTCAAGGATAAGTAAATTCACGGATCAGTACCTGTCGTCCAGCAGGAAGGACACATATGTTTTCACGGGCAAGGCCTGGAATCCAGGCTACACCAATACAGATTTCGTCAGGAACGTGTACCAGAAGATCGACTGCAATGCCCTCATCTCATGGTCTGGCACCTTTGTTCCTGCTGAGCTTGAAAATACATATCCGGTGGAACAGACAGTAAGCTCTGGCTTTGAACCTGATCCTGATTTCTCTGCGGTTAAGGATATCATCTCTCCATTCAGGGTTGATGTTTACAAGGGAGAAAAGTTCGAAGGCGATCAGATCAGAAACTTCAATCTGAACAAGATAAGGGTCATAGCGGATTATCAGTTCGGTATGGGTACGGGAAAGATGATCTTCAGGGATGACGTGAAGATTAACGTGTCGAAGACCGGCAGGATAAGGGGCATACTCTCAAGGGACGGTAGGCTGATAGCCACGCTGAGAAACGATGGCTTCTTCACGCTGACCTATTACGGTGGATATCTGCTTCATTCATCGCTCAAGCCACCCAGACTCAGGGTGGTGGTCTCAAATGAGAGCGCAGAGTACAATGCAAAGGGATACAGCGTATTCTTCAAATTCATAAAGGACACAGACGAAACCATAATAGCGAAGAACGACGTCCTTGTGGTGGATGAGGATGGAAACCTTGCCGCTGTGGGAAAGGCGATGGTGTCAGGCAGGGAGTTGAGGGAGTACGGAGAGGGCATAGCCGTGAGGGTGCATGAGGGAAGGGATCAGTCCGAGAAATAGGATATGACGCCGATCGAGGCTATCATTATGCATATCCCAAGGACTTCAACAGGCCCAACGGGCTCATTGAAGAGGAATATGGAGGTTATATCTGCGAATATTGGCTCTCCTATGAGTATGACGCCAACCTTTGTCACGTTCATCCTGGAGAGCGCCGATACGTATATGTAGGTGGCGAGGAAGGTGGCGAATATGGCCGTGAATACCACAACGAACAGCGCATAATAGGAAAAGACAAGCGGATACATATCTGTGCGCATGAAAGCAAGCGATAGTACCGCGACCACGACTATCTGCAGGAATGAGAATGTTAGCGGATCCACATCTGAAGCGTATTTTGAGACGTAGACAAGCTGCATGGCATAAAATATGGCGGCGATGAAAGTGAGTATGTCGCCCGCCTCTATTGCCAGATTGTGCAGCCCGCTGTAGGACATGAGTACAAGGCCGATGAATGCAAAGACAGACGAGTATATTTCAATGCGCATGACACGTTTTCTCAGGTAGATGTAGGATATCAGAGGCACAAATACCACGTATATGCCAGTTATTGTACCGGATAGAGCAGGCTCAGTGTACATGAGCCCTACAGTCTGAAGATAATACGCTATGAATAGGAAGATGCCTGCTATCACGCCGTATCTTATCGTATCTCTGTTAGATTCCTTCAGCTTCCTGTAAACAAAGGGCAGAAATATGAGGGATGCAATGACAAAGCGTATGGCAAGGAAGGAGACAGGCGAAAGGTATACGAAGACATCCTTGATCATGGGGAACGTTACGCCCCAGATGAAAGTCACGAATATGAGCAGAGCCAGATAAATTATCTCTTTACGTTCCATGGTCTACTTCCACATGGAATACAGTATTCCGGGATTCCTGATGAGTACTTTAATTATTACAGTGGAAGGGTAATCTATATCGCCGCTTCTGTTTATGACGTCTATTATCTTCTCGCTTGATATCATGTTGTATATCCTGTCAAAGGATCTATCGCTGATCCTTGAGTATATGCTCTGCACGATAGCATCCTTCTTCAGCTCCTTCCCTATGGTCGATCTTATCTCCCTGTCGTATTTCCTGAGGATCTTTTCTGGTCTGTCGTCCTCTAGAGCCTCTGATATATATTTCGAGGCAACATCAGATGAGAATATTCCAGTGTATATTCCGCCGCCGGATAGAGGTTTAACGATTCCTCCTGCGTCCCCCACAAGAACGGTTCTGCGTGTGTTCAGGAATTCCGCCATCCTTATGGGTATACCGGCCCCGGTTATTGCCAGAACCCTGTTTTCTCCAAATCTGACTGACAGATTATCCATATACTGGCGAGCGGAGGATCTGTAGCTTCCCGTTCCGACCCTGATGATATCGCCACCAGGGACGGCCCATCCGAAAAATCCATGCGTGTATTTCGATCCGAGATACACGTTTACCGAATCTTCGTCTTCGATCCTAGAGGCCATATCATACTGGAGCGTGGAAACGACATGCTTCTGCCTCAAGCCGTAGACATCGCGCCTTACGATGCTGTTGATGCCGTCCGCACCGACAGCAATTCTCGCATCTTCCTCCTTCAGGTTTCCGTTTTCTCTGAATCTTACGGTGACATGATCGTCATGTTCCTTCACCGAGATCGCACGCGCATTGATCCTTATATTTGAACCTGACCCTATGGCCATGGCTGCAACATCCTTGTCAAAGGAGTCCCTGAACAGCACTATGGTGCGATCTTCCTTCTCTATATGCAGGCTCTTTCCGCTGGGGAAGAAAATGTTTGCGCCCCTGACCGTTCCGGCTATGCTCTTCGTTCTAACATACTGAAGGACGCGCTGCGAGACAAGCCCGGTGCATTCCACAGGCTTCCCTACCTCTCTATGCTCTTCAAGAAGATCGACGCTGAAGCCTGCCTTTGCCAGCCTATGCGCCGCAAAGGAACCTGAGGGGCCCGCCCCTATTACGATTACGTCCTTCACTCTTTCTCATTTCTGCCTTCCTAATAAGTTTTATACATGGAACTGAGACTTCACATAAGCACGATTAGCCTGCTATGGGAGGTTACGGATCCGTGCTTTGAAGTTACGAAAATAATAAAATTAATACATAAAAAAGAGATAACACCATAGCTCATGGTATCTGGAACGATACCCGCGGGTGTTGTATTATGGGACTCAGCAAAAGGGATCTTAACAGAAAGAAGAAGAGCCTTGAAATGAAACTCCAGGAACTTGAAGAGAAGGCAAAGAAGAATCCGATGAACAAACAGTTACAGGAAGAAATAGCGGATCTGAAGAAAAAAATAGAAAAGGCTGGATAGATAAAGCTAAATTTATTTTATTTTACCAGCCCAGGATCGACTCTATGTCGTTCTTCAATTTTTTAAGCTTTTCCATATACGCCGATGAGGATCGTACCTGTTCACGGTTGTCCTTGAGATAATTGATATAATCGCTGACACGATCTATCGCGTCGCCAATGCTGGATGTCTCCAGATCCCTGCCGTAGAAAGGGCCTGCTCCGAGCATTTCAAGCATCTCTCTGCCCTTTTCCTGCAGCGAATAGTACTTCTTGTTGTCCCTCTCGGTGCTCCTTATGTATCCCTCGTCTTCCATGTCCCTCAGCAGCGGATAGACTGCGCCTGGAGACGGCCTCCACCTGCCCATAGACATATTCTCCATAGTTGCCATTATATCTGCTCCGGTCTTCTCTCCATCAGCCAGTATTCTCAGTATCCAGTATCGGATGCCAACGAAACCCCTTGAATGGTATACATGGTGGCCCCATGGCCCTCTCATTCCTCCAAACATGCTCTCTCACCTCATATCGATATTCAGATATCGATAATCAGATATTCTATTCAGATATTTAAACATTGCTAAAATGATGCTGGTTGAGCGATTATCAGCATCTGCCGTATATTCAGAATCTGGATACGACCTTACGTATTGTCAATTCTCCGATCTAAAAATATAAATCATGCATGTTCATAGGCTGCTATGCCAGAGGATCTTGTTTCTAAAACGCTTAAAAGGATAGAGGAGGATCGTGTTGAGTTTCTGCAGATGCAGTTCACGGACATAGTGGGAAATGTTAAGAGCCTCACCGTTCCGAAGAACAGGTTCGAGAACGCCCTCACGGAGGGTGTTGTGTTTGACGGAAGCTCCGTCGCAGGATATGCGCAGATCGAAGAGAGCGATATGCGTGCACTGCCCAACCTTGAGAGCTACACGCTTCTTCCTGATGAATTTGGAAAGAACAAGATAGCGAGATTCGTATGCAGCGTCTATTCCCCAGATGGAACAAGATTTCCAGGAGATCCAAGGTATGTCCTTGAACGCATCATCGATCAGGTGCATAAGGAAGGCAACGAGTTCTTCGTGGGCCCTGAGTTTGAGTTCTTCCTGTTCAAAAGGGACGCCAGCGGAAACCCAACAACCGAGCCAAGCGACTATGGCGGATACTTCGACAACACGCCGCTCGACTCAGCCAGCGATATAAGGCAGCAGATAATGAAGGAACTCTACGATCTTGGTTATCAACCAGAGGCCGCACACCACGAGGTTGCCTACGGTCAGCAGGAAGTTGATCTTAGATATGCGCCGGCACTTAAGATGGCAGACAGGATAGTCATGCTAAAGAGCATCATAAAGAACATAGCTGAGAGGAACGGCCTCTACGCCTCATTCATGCCGAAGCCGATAAACGGCGTTAACGGTTCCGGCATGCACATTCACCAGAGCATAATGAGCGTTGATGAAAAGGTGAACAGGTTCTACGATAAAAATGCGAAGTACGGGCTTAGCGAATATGCTATGCATTATCTGGGTGGCATTCTCAAGTACGTGAACGAGGCTTCTGCGATCCTTGCGTCCACTGTTAACTCTTACAAGAGGCTCATACCAGGCTATGAAGCACCCGTTTACATATCATGGGCAAACAAGAACAGATCGGCGCTGGTTAGGATTCCGGCTGGCGAGGGGGTCAGAAAGAGGATGGAATTGAGATGCCCTGATCCGGCTGGAAACCCATACCTGCAGTTTGCAGTCGTTTTAGGAATGGGGCTTGAAGGAATAAAACAGAAAATAGAACCTCCTGAGCCCGTTGAAAAGGACATATTCCATATGACGCCGGAGGAAAGGCTATCGGAAGGAATCATGTCCATGCCCGAGAGCCTGGGTGAAGCGCTACACCATCTCAGAGGAAGCAAGCTTATGAGATCCGTCCTCGGAGACCATGTGTACGAGAACTTCATAACTGTAAAGCAGAGGGAATGGGATCAATTCAGATCCTACGTAGGCGAGTGGGAGATAAAGAGGTATCTGCCAACGCTCTGATCTTTCCACTCCCACTTTTTTCAGCAGAATTTTCTTAAACTGCAGATCTCGGATCTATCATAAGATAGCATTCGCCTCCCCGATGAAGCGATGCCGCCCGCTGTGATGAAGGATGCACATATGATAAAGCTGGGATGCCTCAATTCCTCTTAGTGAGGTGCGTCTATTGCCTAGATGCACTCTTTTTCACAACTGGAAAAATTGATAAAGATATATAACATAAGCTCTTCACCGGTCTGATCGCCGCATAGATAATGCCGTTTCAGACAGGTGATCTCATCTGGCTGGCATATGGTGTTCCTTTACGAGACTGTGCCAGGTCTGGTATGAGAGAAGAATGAAACCCGGGTTGCATCATGATCGAGATATGGACTGAAAAATACAGGCCAAAGAGCCTTTCCGAGATATATGGTGAGGACGAGAACATACAGAAGTTGAAATCGTTTGTGGAGAGGAAGGAGATACCCCATCTTCTCTTCGCAGGTTCTGTCGGCACCGGCAAGACGTCCACGGCCATTGCTCTGGCCATAGAACTCTTCGGAGATTCATGGAAGGAGAACATGGTCGAGATGAACGCCTCCAACGAGAACGGCATCGATGTCATAAGGAACAAGATAAAGGATATCGCCAGGATAAAACCCTCAAACCCGCTGGGATTCAAGATACTGTTTCTGGATGAAGCGGATCAGCTCACAGCAGAAGCCCAAGCCGCCCTCAGAAGAACCATGGAGATATATTCTGAGACCACGAGGTTCATCTTTTCCTGCAACTATTCTTCAAAGATAATACCGCCAATACAGTCGAGAACCGTGGTTATGAGGTTCAGGCCTGTACCTGATGAGTACATAAGCAAGAAGCTGCGTGAGATAGCAGAGAATGAAGGCTTCAAGATAGACGATGAGAGCATGCATGCTCTCGTGGAGGTATCGGCCGGAGATATGAGAAAGGCCATAAACGTTCTACAGGCCGTGTACACCTCCGGGGAGATATCGCCGAAGAAGATATATGAGATAATAGGCTACGCAAGCCCAGAAAAGGTTCAGATGATGGTATCCAGAGCCATCAACGGCCTCTTCGATGAGGCAAGGGACATTGTGGACGGCATGCTCATATACGATGGCCTCTCCGGAATCGACATAGTAAGGAGCCTGCACTCATATGTGAGGAGCAGCATGATCTCGCCGAAGCAGAAGATAGAGATCATAAAGGCCCTGGCAGATGCTGAGTTCAGGATCGTTGAGGGATCAAACGACAGGATACAGTTAGATGCACTGATCGCAAGGATCGCTGAGATAGGAAACACGACAGATTAGGTCAAAAATCAAAGAGCCTTGTCTGTGCATCCTGTTTTTCCTGCTTCTTATCGTCTTCGTTGTCCTGCCTCAGGTCCTCGATCGCCTGCGACATTCTGGAGACCTTTCTGATGCTGCTGTAATAGTAGGCCATATCTCTTGAATTTTCGAAAACTAGAATGTAAACCTGTCCGTTCCTGCTCCTGCCCGTTCTGCCCTTTCTCTGAATGTACCTGATCTCGGACGGCACGGCCTCATAGAATATGACAAAGTCCGTATCAGGTATATCCAGGCCCTCCTCAGCTATGCTTGTCGCTATCAGGACATTGTACACATTGTTCTTGAAGTCCTCTATTATCTTTCTCTGCTGATCCTGAGACAGCCCCTGATCGGAGCCACGATCGGCCTGCCCTATGAATCTGACCGGCTTCAGATCCGGTGCGTTCCTGTGCATGTATTCCATGAGTATATCCGAGGTTATCCTATAGTGAGTGAAGACTATGGCCCTGGCGTTGCCGTGTAAATGCGCAGAGAGTATGCTAACCACCCTCTGCATCTTTGGATTTACGTATTCTGCCGCATAAGAAGCCATCTTCCTCTCAAGATCGCCGAATTCCTCAAGCCCGGAAAGGATGGACATGGCCCTCCTGATGCTGGAATCCTCGCTGTTCTTCATCTCCTCCAGGTAGTGCATGGCAACGTCAAGCCCCTGTGTTTCGATGTACTCTCTCAGATAGTCGAGCCTTATAGCTGCAGTCAGCCTGCGCACAAGCTGGAATAGGCTCCTATCCTCCTTTGCGGAGTCGATAACCTTCTGCATTGCTGCAACAAGATCCTTTCTTGATCTACCGATTCTGAAGCCGCTGTTCTTCAGTGGCTCAAGAAGCTTCGTCATTATGGAGCCTATTACGGACAGTATCTCTCTTGTGCTCTCTGGCTCCGGTATCTTTACGAGCTTAACATCGATCGTTTTCACATACCTGCGAACATCCTCATCAAACTCTGTTTTCGCAATTACCTTGGCTATTCCGAGGTTCGTCATGATCTCATCGATCTTCTCCCTGTCTCCTCCCGGGCTTGCGGTCAGGCCTATTATGAGTTTTTTCTTGTATTTCAAGTACTCCTGTGCTATATCAACGTATGCATAGTTACCAACCGCGCGATGGGCCTCATCAAATATGAGAAGATCAAACTTTGTGATATCTAGTATGCCGGATCGCATATCATTGAATACAACCTGCGGAGTAGAAACGAATACACGCCTTGTGACCCATATTACGTCCCTCTCCTCTGCGTCGATCTCTCCTGTGAATACGCCGATCTCATTCTCGCTTATTCCTGTTGATCCGGCAATTGTCTTTGCATGCTGCAGAACCAGTGGTTTGGTAGGTGCCATCATCAGGCTCTTTTTCTTCTCATTATAGAATTTCTCTATCATCATTGCCGCTATGACTGTCTTACCTAGTCCAGTGGGCATAACTATCAGTGTATTCTGGTCTATTGAATTTTTAAATACGTTTAACTGATATTCCCTGGGCTGAATAATCACATATGATTATGCTTCAACTATATAAATATTAGATGGGCCGGTAGATCAGCGGTAGATCGCCTGCTTCGCAAGCAGGAGGCCTCGGGTTCAAACCCCGACCGGTCCACTTAAATTACTAATCGAATACTTTTTTTATATGGTTATTATTTATGTCCCTATAAGCAACACAGCCGAAACATCAGAGGGTGTTCTTCTGGATGAGGATGTGAGAAATGCGTTGAAGCAGGCTTATATCGAAGTCGAGGGAGAAACTTTAAGAAACTCTGGAGACAGGGATTTACTGATATTCGCCTCCCTTATAAGAAATCAGGACACCAACAGGGCATATGCAGAGGTATCGAACAATAACAACATTCTTCTAAAAGGGATGAGGAGATCCACATTCTTTCAGAACGTAAGCTATTTACAGAGTCTTGGATAATCATGTTAATAAGGAAGAAGATCGACAGATATTATACAATGGAGTCGCAAATATTATTATCGGATGAATCGATAGTATCTGAAGAGCTAAGAAAGAAGCTATAAAATCAGAGGTGAAATCGCAATATGAAAGATTTCGGAATTTATTGGAAGAATAAACGTGAAGAAGTAGAAAGAGTAGAACTGCCGTTTCAAAAGATCGAAACAATAAACCTTCCGAGGTCTAATATCGGAACCTTAGCTCAATTTAGGGATAAGACCGAAAATAACGAATGGAAGAATAGGTTAATCTGGGGAGACAACAAATACGTCATGGCTTCGTTATTAACAGAGTTTAGAGGGAAAATTAAGCTGATATATGCGGATCCACCATTTTTCACTGGAACAAACATGAATATTACCTTAGCAGTTGGAGATGAAGGTGCAGTAAAAGAACCATCAGCTATAGAGGAAATAGCTTATAGAAACATGTGGAAAGAAGGGCCGAGCTCTTTCTTTCAATATATGTATGACCGTTTTGTATTGATGAAAGATCTGTTGTCAGATGATGGTTCTATTTGGGTAAGATTTGACTATCATTATTCCCATTACATCAAAGCAATTTTGGATGAAATATTTGGTTATGAGAACTTTAGAAATGAATTGATAGTCAACAGAACAAGGAAAAACGTGATGGCCAGTCGAACTCAGATAGTATTTCCAACAGCAACAGACTCTTTATTTTTTTATGCAAAATCTGAAACAACGTTACTGAATCAGACTAAGATCAGGAAGTCTGAAGAAAGAAAAGGTTATTGGAGGCATATGGATGATTCAGCTGGACAAGGCTCAGCTAAGATGTTCTTTGGCCGATCTATAGAGCCACCGCCGGGGAAACATTGGAAATTTTCTCAAGAAAATATAGATAAAATGATAAGGGAAGGGAAACTAAGATTAAACCCAAAAACAGGTAGACCTGAATACTGGGTGGAACCAACAGATGAATATCTTTTAGATACTAATTGGACGGATATTCCTGGATATTCCTTTAGCACTGGTTATCCCACCGAAAATGCGGAACAATTACTTGAAAGGGTAATTTTATCTGCTTCTAATCCTGGGGATCTTGTTGCTGATTTCTTCGCAGGTTCTGGAACAACTGCCGCTGTTGCAGAGAAACTGGGCAGAAGATGGATAGTTGCTGATATCGGTAGGTTTTCGATTCACACTATAAGAAAGAGACTGTTAGACATACCTAACTGCAAGCCCTTTGAAGTTTTGAATTTAGGAAAATATGAACGCAAGTACTGGATGGATCAAAACCTTGGCTCTGTTTATAGAAATTACATCGATTTTATTTTACAGCTTTACAAAGCAAAGCCAGTATATGACTACAAGAATATTCACGGCATAATTTCTGGAAAAGCCGTTCACGTTGGCCCTATAGATTACCCTGTGACAAAGGGAGAAGTTGAGGAATGCCTGAAGGAGGCAAAGGGTAATGGTTTTAGTTCTTTGGATGTCCTGGGATGGGACTTCGAAATGGAATTCAATGATAAAATATTAAAAGAACTTAAAGAAACTTACGACTTTGACCTTTCATTAAGAATAATCCCCAATGAAGTGATGGATAAGAGAGCTGTTGATGCTGGTGACGTTGACTTTTTTGAACACGCCTTCTTAGATGTTAGTTTATCTGTAAACGACAGAAAGGTCAGGGTTAAATTGAATAACTTTATAATTCCAAATCCAGAGTCAATCCCAGAAGAACTCAGGGATAAGATGCTAAAGTGGAGCGACTTCATCGATTACTGGAGCGTGGATTGGAACTATAGAGAGGACACATTTCATAATGAATGGCAGGAATTTAGAACAAGGCAAAAGAAGAACCTACAACTCCAATCTATTGAACATACCTATGATGAGCCAGGAATTTATAAAATAGTGGTGAAGGTGATAGACGTCTTTGGAAATGATACCACCACTGTAAAGGAGGTGAGGATAGAGTGAATCCATTTGATGAACCAGAAGTGAGAGTGGAATCAACTGCACCCTTAGTGGAAGCTCTGCGCCAGGAGGTTAGAGCGTGGAGAGACTCTGGTTATCCCGGATCTTCTAAAACAACAATGCGGTTGTTACAGTTCTGGTTCGATGAAGAACATAAAGTAAACGGGGAAAACTTTAGATTTTATTTTGCACAAAGAGAGGCTATAGAAACCCTGATTTATATATATGAAGCTAAGAAATTTACGAAAATGAGCGATCTGATACTTAATTATGATAAAACTAAGAAAATCGCATATAATCCAAATGAATATTTGTTTCCTAAATACTGTTTTAAGATGGCTACAGGCTCTGGGAAAACATATGTAATGGCACTAGCCATTGTATGGTCTTACTTCAATAATATTATTGAGGAAAATAAGCTATTTCCAAAAAATTTCCTTATACTGGCGCCAAATATTGCGGTATACGAAAGACTCGCTGAAGATTTCTCAGCTGGAAAAATATTTAACTCGGGGATCCTAATTCCTGAAGAATTCCAATATCTCTGGGACATGGATTTTGTCACCGAAGACTATATTCCGGTTAGAAGTTCCAAAGGCCGTATTTATCTGACTAACATACAGAAGGTTTACGAGAGAGAAGACTCACCAGTAAATCCAATACAGGAAATAATAGGCAAGAGACCATCAGATACTATTAGGTATTATGATCAAATTATATCTGAACTTAGATCGTTAGATAGTCTTGCTATCATAAATGACGAAGCACATCACGTTTGGGATAAGGAACTGGTCTGGAATCAATTTATTCTTAAATGTAATGATGTACTTAAAGAAAAAAAGAAAGAATTATCATTCCAACTCGATTTTACAGCGACACCAAAGAGACAGGATACAGGTAGCATTTTTGAGTGGGTCATATCGGATTTTCCACTGGCAGATGCTATAAGATGTGGCGTCGTAAAGTCACCTATAATTGGGGAATTAGAAAACCCGCACGAAACACCATCAGATAAGGCAGATGTAATCTATAGGGACTATATTGAAGGTGGATGCAGACGTTGGTCCAAATATAATGAGGCAATGGAAAAGGTAGGCAAACAGCCCGTGATTTTTTTCATGGCAACTAAGACGTCGGAAGCAGAAGATATATACAATTATCTTCAAACAAAACCAGAATTTAAAGGAAAAACTTTGATTATCCACACCAATCTTAAGGGTGAAATAAGCGATAAAGAATGGCAAAAACTAAAGCAAGAAACAAGAGACATTGACAAGACGAATAAATATAGGGCCATTGTAAGTGTCTTAATGTTAAGAGAGGGGTGGGATGTCAAAAATGTTTGTGTAATTGTTGGCCTAAGGCCATTCACCTCTAAGGCAGAAATACTACCTGAACAGGCAGTTGGGAGAGGTCTCAGACTAATGTTTGGTCCAGAATCCGGATATGAAGAAACTGTGGATATATTTGGAACACAGGCATTTGTGGATTTCATAGACGAGGAAATGAAAAAGCAAGGAGTTGATATAAAAAGATACAAGGAAAGAGACTTGCCTAATATAACAAATATTTTTCCAGATACGTTGAGAAAAATTGACTACAATTTTTCAATTCCCATCCTGTCGCCTAAGTACAAGAGAGAGAACAGATCTTTCAACGAAATTGATGTATATAAGCTTCCCGAGGGAAAGTTTGACCTAGATTTGAAAATTTATACAAACATAAAAAGAGCAGTAGGGAGAGATGCCCTCACTGAAAAGGAGAGATGGCGTGATAGATGGGAACAGCCCATACCTGAAAACTATCAATCTGTTATCTCCTACTTGACAAATTTAATACTTAGGGCTTGTAAAATACCTTCTAGAAATAGCGAGCTGGTTGGAAAATTAGATGAGTACATCAGCAAGAAATTATTTACAGCCAATGTGACACAAGAAATCAAGGAGGACTATAGATTTCTTCAAGCTCTTAGTGAACCGAAGGTTACGGATTTCCTAACAGAACTCTTTGTAAAAGTGATAAATAAGCTAACCATACTATCCACAGAGGTTAAACTGGAACCTGCTACGAAAGAGGTCAAAGACATTAGACCATCCCTAACAAGGAAAAAGACCTATGAGCCTAAGAAATGCATCCTTAATTTAGTTCCAGTAGCCAACGATTTTGAGTACGACTTCTGTAAATTCTTAGATGATGCAAAAGATGTAAAGAAGTATATAAAGAATGACAACAATCTGAATTTTTATTTAGAATATGTAAACGAAAAGAAAGGGCTTTCATATTATATCCCAGATTTTATCGTGTTATCAGATTCTGAAAATTATATCATAGAGACGAAAGGCGAGGAATCTGTGGAAGTGAAAAATAAAGACAAGAGGGCCAAGGAATGGTGCGAAGATGCAACTCAACTAACAGGTTCTAAATGGACCTACCTAAAAGTTCCTGAGCATATATTTAAAAACAATCAGGGCGTAAAGAGCCTAAAGAAGTTAGAAGATATCGTCAGAGCCTATGAAAGTGTTCAACAGATTTAAAGAATACTATTTTTATCCCTTCCAGCTCAAATTCACTCCGTCTTGCTTCGCAATCCATCCCTCTTTGAGTCTCCGCTAATTACTATGTGCCCTCCGCTCACCTGCACGCCGAGCACAGGACCCCATGCTTCGCCTCCAATCAAAATTCACCCCCTGCCCCCTCTTTTGATTTACGGCTCGCTTCGGGCACATTATTCTCTCCTGCGGAGTGCAATTTAGGGGAGGGGGCTTAGAGGGCCTAGATAATTTTAATAATAAATGATACATAGCTAGAACATGTCAGATAACTTGAACAATTCCAAAATCGGAAGAAACCAGCTTGTATCAAACGAAGGACTCTACTATGTATGCTACCAGCTCAGCAAGAGGGGGTGGAATGCTATGCCTACTTCCAGAAATGCAAGGGGAATAGATGTTTTGATCTATAACAGAGAAGGCACAAAAATGCACACAATTCAGGTAAAAGCACTTTCTGACAGAAGCCCGGCGCCGTTTGGAAGCAAACTTGACAATCTGATAGCAGAATATGTTTTCATAGTAAACAATCTCTCAAAGGAACCTAATCTTTATATCGTGGATACGCAAACAGCAAGGGGGTTGATTCATGAAGGAGAAAAAAACGGGAAGAAAAGTTATTGGTTTCAGCCAAACGATTATGAAAAATTCAAAGACAACTGGAGTATAATAGGCGAGAGCTGACTTGGTATTCGCTTAAAACATTAATCAAATCCCGATCCACAAAGCAGATAAAATTATTATAATACCATCAGATACATTCAATAACAAACAATATCAGGTTTTAATTATGAAACGTTTGGAGTTCGGTATCTGCAAAAATTGCGGGCACCAAGTGGTTAAATATAATTCAAAGTGTTTTCATCACATCACACGAAGTAAGCTTTTGGGGTATCCGCACTGGCCTGCAGGTCACGTAATCACTCTAGACTGCAAATATAAAGATTGCAAATGTAATAATCCTGAACTGGATCAGAATATGCCTTTTAAAATCAAGATGGTATATCTGGGAAAAAGAACTAATCCATAAAATATTCAATTCTTATTTGTGGTCAAAATAATATTTATTCAATTCATATCGGCAGTCAGGAGCTAGAAATTGCAGGAGAGGGCAAGTGGTATATAGGATAACAGAAAATTAAAGTGGTGAAAATATAAGAACAATCTGGAAGGAGGTAAAGAGAGAACAGAAAGATGGCATTATTTGAAAGGTGTGAAAAATGAATAGTAAAGTTTTCAAATCTTTAATTTTTTACATAATAGGTGTGATGTCCCTTTACGTCTCTGTTCTGATGTCCCAATATTTCAAATACAAAGGAGATTTTGTTTATGCCATGCCCTTAATTTTTCCAATTGTATTTGCCTTCGTTTTCTTCAGTATATCAGTTCTCTTTATCATGGATAGAAAATATCCATGGTTTTTTAGAACCGGAATTATGAGCCTTGTCAGCGGTATAACACTTTTTATTTTCGGTATGATATCATTTCAGTTCAAGGTGAATTCCATCATATGGGCTGGATCTCTTGGAATTAGTGTTTTATTTATTCTATTAGCCATAGTCAGATTAATTATTCAGAGAGGATTAACTGCATATAAAAGGCAAAAAAACCAGTAGATATGTCTAAAGAATTAGTATTCGCTTAAAACATTGATCAAACCCCGACCGGTCCATTGTGAATTCCAATTCTCTCATATTCCATCCACAACTTTTCCTTCTGCCTGCTGCTTACCTAACTTCTTGATTTCTGATATACGAGCATAGAAAAGCGTTACTGGATTTGATTATTTTTCATTTGTTACTGCGACCCACATATTTTCAGGAATATTGACATTTATAGCATCTTTCGTTTCTGCAACATGACCTGCATTGAGCTTGTAATGAACGGAAACATAGAAATCAACGAGACCGAAACCCGTGTAGAATTTTCCGTCTCCCCACCCTCCCTTTGAAAGTACAATTGCCCCGGCAGAATTACCGATTATTATCCCCGAGAATTCAAGTAACCTGTCCTGCAAAGCCCTCTGTTTTAATTCGCGATATAGGACCTCAGTGTCTCCACCTGGAAGATAAATGGTGTCTACTTCAGAGAATTTTCGTTGCATTTCATTTTCAGGATCGTTTTTGGCCAGAAACAATACCTTTTCAAACCCGCAGTGTGAAAAATAGTCACGGAGCATTCTGGAATATTCGGCTTCCTTCTCAAGAGAATCCGAAGTCCATGGTATAACCAGGATTTTCCCTGAACTTGATAACTTCCTCACTTCTTTGAAGAGGGTTTCGTTGGTCCTGCGTTTAACGTCCTCGCCTCCCTGCATGATTATGATTTGGGTAGTCATATACCTGTTAAGAGAGTAAGATTTTAAAAATCTGTGGTTTTAAATATTCGCTTAAAACATTAAACAAATCCCGACCGGTCCACTGATAGCAATCGAATTAGTTTATCTTGTTAATGAATTACGATATGATAGTATATAAACTTCTGTTGCAGTAATCGATTATGGTGATTTCATTTGATGCTAGAATAAGAAATAAGACTGCCACAAAACCAATTTTACGTTCAAAGCGCTCAGATGTATTCCATAAAGATGTTTCCGAATTCATAACTGGAGTCACGCCATAGCCTGCAGTTATCAACTATAGTGCCTTTTTATGCTGATTTGATATTATCATTAGCAACGGCTCTGATAATCGAATGGAAATGCATTTTGAACTACCTTCTTCCTATAAGCTTTGCCTGCGAAGGTGACGGCCATAAACACATTAATAGAAGCAGTCATAATTAAGTCATATTGAAATTCAAGACTATTTAAAGGTATCATCATTATTTAATTTTTAATGTCTTCAATGATAAATTACCAGAGATCGATGACCTCAAAAAAACTCCTTGCTTGGATATATCTTTAAAATTTTTTTCTCTGACTGGGTGGTATCTTTTCACAGCTTGCCTCCTCTGATCGATTTCAGTCCATTCATGGCATTTGCGTGCATCTAATAAGGCTTAAATTTTCTCTTTGCCCATCGTTAAATTCTTGATGTGCGTCCATCTATACCTTTTTGCGCTTGAGGCTTTCTTTATCCATGCCTATCTGATTCATTATGCATTGTTCTGCGACCACATCATCACTTTAATTTTTCTTAACCACAGACGATACATGTTCCAAGGATGATCATGGATGTTTGCCAGTCCATCCTTATCAGGAGATCCAGGGCCTTTATCAAAGGAGTTATTCTGATCGAAGACGGCCATGCTGAGCTATGATCACTTTAAATAAACTGAATAAGTGTATGGTGCCGGAAGGCTAGCAAAATCGAATACTAATATTCATTTTTAGTATATTTATGATTATATGTAAATGATTAATGGAAGAGACCTAAGAAAGCAATTCTAAAGCCAAACGATCGAAAATATATCCCTGACCTCAGACATGACTTTGCAGTTTCTGCAAAGTCTTCTCTGACCATGATCGACTGTTTTCGATCGAAAAATCCCATGTATAGTAGGGATATAAAGTAGGGATATTAAAAAATATATCCCTCCAATATCCCTCATATATCCTATTGAAAATACGGCTTCCGCAATAAATGGTGTGGTAACGCAGGGATATTTAGGGATATATTCCAATATCCCTCATTTATCCCCTTGAAAATACGGCATCAGCATTAAAAAAGTATGGTAACTTGGGGATATTCAGGGATATATTTCAATATCCCCAATATATCCCCTTGAAAATACTGCGTCTGTATTAAAAAGTATTGTAATTTAGGGATATATTCCAATATCCCCAAATTGATGCAATTTCGTCGCCAGATCACGCATTACCAAAGGGATAAATGCAATCAATAATTTATATCCCTCATTTATCCCCTTGAAAATACGGCTTCCGCGATGAAAGGTATGGTATCTAAGGATCTATCTTGTTACCATACCATTTATCCCATTGAAAAAAGGGCTTCGGAAGAAAAAATATCGTTTATCCCATTGATAATAGGGCTCGGGCATTGAAATTATCATTCATATGATCGATAAATGTATGCCTTGTATCGATTGAACTGTTCACGGCCTCAACACTGAGTATGTTGATAGAAAGAGCTTCAGATACACGTTGTATCCCCTGAACCTGTTCCTGTAATTGCCCCAAACCGAAGTTGACCAAAATGGGCCATAGAATATGATATCTCTCAACACAGGGCAACCCTCTGCATAGTTCAGAGCCTTATCCATGATGGTATTTACGGGATAATGGAATGGTAAGCGTTCCAGCGCCCACAGATCCGATTTGGGATAGAAAAGGAAGACGAGCAACGTCCTATGGCATCCACCTTTCCCATCTCCAGGGATCACGGCTATCTCCTCCGCCGATCGATTATCTGATCCAGCAGATCTGGATGCGCTTGCATCACCGAGTATCTTCTCGTATATGCGATCGAGTATATTGCTGTCGAATAGGCGGCGCCAGTAATCGTCGCCATCCAAACCTCTGAAGAATTCATCGATGTAATCGTCCATACTATCGAGTATACCCATGACGTTCCTGACGGTTGCGGAAGCCCTTACCATAAGATAGAATCGATCAAGTTTATTAAAAATTGTTGAATTCGATCCTTTCTTTAGCTCTTATTTCATAATATTCTCGATAGATCCGATGAGGAGACATAATAGGACAGGAAACATCGGCATTGAAATGATGGCTTACAAAATATTCGGATCTCTGAGTTCCTAAAGAAATTAGATCCGATCCACTACATATTTCCGGATCGGTTTTTACAATCCTGTTTCCAATGTTTAAATTTTTTCTACTGATGTCATTTTATTCCTTGAAGTAATTATTATCCAATGATAAAGAGTATAATCAGGAAGCTTCTTAAAGCTCCCTGTGGGAATGTATCATCTATTACACGTGTGGATGAATACTCAAAGAGGTTGAATCTGCTTGAGCATGCATCACTCATTGTGGAGTATGCCATGCTCAAGGAAGATCTTACAGGCATATCTATGGACAACCATGTGAGCGAATCCCAGAGTCGAAGCTTGATATTGGGAGACCGCATCAAGCCTTTGTAGAGATATTCTACGAGCTCGTATACCCTTATGCGATGGCTCACAACTATAACATCCATGGGTGATTCCTCACCGTCATCTGGATCGGTTTGACATTCATGCGCACTATGATAAACGGATCCGGAAAATACAGGAGGCAGAAGACGGGGAATGGTATAAAGCTGCATGAAGCAACTATTCCTTTTTCCATCCACACTACCTATTGAAGCACTCATGGCTCCTGCGAACCTAAATGATTCTCCAGAATTTGAAGAAATGATAGAAGGCATGGATCCGAATATCCTCAATCAATAGGTTTTAACATTCGATCTGGGCTATTACGATCTCGGAAGGTTCATGAAGCTCGAGTATAGCGGGATAAGATTCGTGACGGGGATGAAGAGGAATGCGAAGTATGGGGTGATCAAGGCTTATGCCCATTCCAGGATCGTTGAGTTCCGCAACGGCCTCCAGTTCAGGCTCGTAACTATGGTGATCTAAGGGGAGCAGAAGGATTATCTAATAGACATCATGAACCTTTCTGATCTCTACATCCAATGGATATATCCACAGAGATGGAATATAGAGATAAGGGCAATCAACGGCGTCCTTGTACAGATATTCTCCGCACTGATTGCATACATTCTGTTGCTGATGATGCAATCGATTCTTCGCTATGCCATGACTGTTCCGAAGATAATAAGACCAATAAGGCATGGAATGCCGCTGCCGGTGTAGCATGATAACAGGATAGTCATTTTATTATCAAAGGTGTAACAATAATAGGACGTCCGGTTCCCCCTCTAAGGGAGAGACCATTACCTCGCTTTATAAGAGCATATTATGATTCGTATCGTCGAAATTATGTTTTCGCATGTGATTTTCAATATGAAAAACTCGACTTTATGATTCTTTAGGCCTGCTGTTAATATTCGAGATCAAAAGAATTGAAGAATTCCATCAGAAATTCTAGTAAGAAAAACATAAATATACTAAACTCATTTGTACAAAATATGATAAATGTTTTTGCGTTCATTTTTTTTCGATGTTCTTTTCCTCATGCTCTTCATGATTATAGCCATTGTATATCTTGTATTGAATTCAACCGGATCTGAAATGACTGCAAGGAGAATATTTTCTTATTCCTACATCGTACTGGGGCTGTTGGGCCTGACCTTAAATGCAATCATGCTACCGTTTATCTCCTACTTCTTTATTTTTTACGTTTACATGACTGTACCGGTCTTCATGATCATCTACGCGGTGATGATCTACCTTGGTTTCCGAGTCCTAAGACATAGCCAGAAAAAGATATATATAAATTATTAGATGGATAATAAACATGGATCCCATACCTTTTTCTCTATTTCCCAAGGCTGAACTGAACCTATTCAGCAAGAGGGGTGAAATAGATTTCAGGTACAGGATAGACGATATAGCCGCCAATAGTATCGAGCTCTACATATACTCATACTTCGTAACCCCATCCTCTAGAAACGGCAAATCGTGGATCGTATCTGGAGCTTCAGTTGGAGGTTTCCCAACTGTTTATGAGAAGAGGCTGCGCATCCATGAAATAGACTGGAAATTCAGAAGATCCGCAGAAGGGGAGATAGACCTGCTCCTCATTTATATATCTGGAAATGGTAGCATGGCGCGTTCAGAGCTCGTTAGCGATCCAAGGGTCAGAAATGAGGATATAATAACTGCTGTGAAGCCCCTCGTAGCCGCAGCCAGGCGCTTCGGAATGCCAAAAGATGGAGCTCAGATATCCTACGTCTATTCTGAGTTCGAGAAGACTGATGGCGAGAAGAAGCTCAATATGCCTGATGATGAAAGATATTTCAGAGTGTTGGGCCTGCTGCCGACATCAAACATAGGTCTCATCACGGCGGCATACCGGGAGCTAGCAAAGCAGTACCATCCAGATGTGGCTGGCGGAATCAGCGAGGAAAGAATGAAGGAGATCAATGAAGCATACGAACATGTGATATCAAAGTTAAGAAACAAAAATAATACCCGTTGATCTTTATATGTCGCTACCATAACGGTATATCGTATATATTGCCCGAAAAACCTTCAATCTGTTGCAATTTGACCGCGTCATGCCTTAGGATCATGGATAGGTGACCTTAGGAAATAAAAAAATATAGAATACGATCCTTTTTTAAAACGTAAAGATAGGAACATTACCTTTTCACGGTCTGCCAATGAGGTTCAATTGCCTCGGCGCCCCTCAGTCTGAGCGGCCTAGTCATACTTGTCAGGGGCTATGAGAAAATACATCGAGCGTTATTGTCCTTTCCATCATCATCGATCATTCCTTCCTGTTATGACCGCATCCTAGATGCTCTCGAATGGCTGAAGGGCTATGGTTCTGACGCCACTCGACAGGCATCCCATGGGCCTTATCTCCTACAGGGAGAATCGGATCATTCCGTCAAGGTTGGCCTGGACGAGCAGATCGCTATCGCCTTCATGCTCCTTCAGTGTCCTGATCCAGCCTTGTTCCACCGTGGCCTCTTCATGGCCCTTTACCGTTTTGGGGCGTATATGGATAAATATAACTATGAGAAATAAGACCTATTGCCTCATCATCCTCTATTTTTAGATATCAGTGGATATAAGTTAATCACTTAATTTAACCCTATATTCATTTCTTATTTCTAAACATTAATGAGCAAAATTTGTATATCATGTATAATTACAACAATCATAAATTTACAGCTCTGCCTGATCCTTAAAATGGCCAATTGGACGCTATTTCGATGTTATAATGTAAAGTTATTATTTTTAACGTTCTGATGAATAAATTTTTTAACATCAAAATTCCTCACATTATATTCTTATAATCAGCATGATAATTTTAAGAGAAAACAACAATGTAGGCCATCAAGCTGATCATTATGATCTGCAAAACAAGCTGCACAGAAGCTGTGATGGAAATGAGCCACAGCTTTCTAGATATCAGCCCCTTGCTGGACTCATCATGACCATATATGAAAAACGCGTTGGGAAGAATAAGAACATAACTCAAGATGATCAGTATTGCCGATAGGATCAAGATAACCATGAAAAATAGATCCATAGAAAATATTCCCTCTCTCACTGCCAAAGCGTATCCAGCAACGGGTACGATAACAGAGACTGCAGGTATGAAGAACATGGTCATAGGCAACAATCTTTTACCTATGTGGTATCTTATGTCTTCATCCATGCCGGAAATCACAATGAAAAATATGAAGCCTAGGAACGCGTCGGTTCCAGTCCAGATGGCGGCTAGGAGCACATGCACATAATCAAGCATCAATATTCCGGGAAGACCCAGACCCATTAAAAGACCGATCGCCGGAATAACAACTGAAATAGATCCAGCCTTCAAAACATCCGCATTATGTTTCATATCGAGACACCCGTGGCAAAATGAGCCATCAGCATTATAATGGCCATCTGAAATACTACCTGAAGCAAAGAGAGCTTGAGATTAAACATTGTCAATCTTACGATTTTCTCTTGATTCTTTGCACCATGAAGAATTTCATCGTACACCCTCAATTCATTTGGCAAAAATATTCCGATGCCTTGAATGAAAAGCACCGCAGCTATGATCAGCGCCGCTATCATATATGATGATGAAAATGGAATTGAAAGATCCATTGCGAGATACACACCGGCCGTTATAGTTACTGCGGCAATGGATGGCATGAAGAACAGCATCGTAGGCGTCAGTCTCATGGAGATCCTAGTTCTCTGTATGTTATTCAGGCCCTTCATCACATATGCGAAGAAAAGACCAAGCACTAGATCCATGCCGGTCCATATAGATCCAGCTAAAACATGAAAATATTCGAGTGTGTAGAAATTTCTGAAGAGAAGTATTATTAAAAGGAGGATAGGAGGAATGATAAGCATTGGCAATCCTCTCTTCATCGAAGCCCCTAAACTGAATCTATTGTCAAGAAAAATGGAAAATGGTTCTGCCGTGCTGATATTGCTCATATGGTCCTAAGCTGTTCATATTGATATTTTTATTGTAGCATTGATTTTTAAGTAGTCTCGTTCTACCGCATGTTCATTTCTATTCAAAAGGCACTACACAGTACCGAAATGATGCTAACAGACGCTGTGCAGCAATCTTCATGCCATTCGAACTAAAAACATAAAACAAAAATCACAAATATGATAATAATTCATATTAAAGAAAAATAATAAATACGTACTTGCAATTACTCAATAATAATGATTTAAAAGTGATGAAAGTATGATGTGCCTATCAGAGGAACAGCAGATCCTCAGGGGAAGTATCAGAGATTTTGTGAAAAGATACGTGATCCCCAAGGAGAAGGATATAAGAAATGGCGATTTCCCAAGGGAAATATTCAAGAATCTGGGTAAGAATGGCTTCTTCAACGTAATGATACCGGGCTTCGGCGTTCAGGACAGCTATTCATACTCCCTTATAACCGAAGAAATAGCATCAGAATCGCCTTCGCTGGCCTGGATCTATGTGACGCATGTCGCAGCTGCCTATGCGTTATCCAAGCTGGGAAGTGAAGAACAGAGATCAGAATACGTTGAAAAGATGGCAGATGGCAGCCTCATATCTACCATAGCCATAACCGAATCCGCATCTGGTGCAACAGCCGCTGCAGTTCAATCCAGAGCCGAAAAGGAAGGTGATTATTGGAGGATCAGCGGATCGAAGACATTCATAACCATGGCAACGGAAGCTGACGTTTTTCTTATCATGGCACGCTCGGGCAAGGATAAACCGGCCTTCACGGACTTCCTGATCAGGAGCGATGATGAAGGCTTTTCCAGATCTTCGTCCCTGTATGGAAGTGGACTTCCCGGCATTGGCTGGGGAGAAATAAACTTTGAAAATATGAGGATCGGACCGGAACGCGTGCTTGGAAATGAAGGTGAGGGAATAAAGATAATACCAACCATTGCCAAGGTTTTCACAATAGGCGCAGCGTCCATATCGCTGGGCATAATGGACGCCATAAACGCCCGCGTCATGGAACACATCAAGGAGAGAAAGATAAATGGATCCGCGCTCATTTCATTCCAGTCTGTTCAGGACAAATTCATGCATATGTATGCAGACGCACAGGCAGCCAGTGCGCTGATATACAGGGCCGTAATAAACGAGGATATCAAACTCTCATATGCAGCAAAGTTGTTTGCCAGCGAGAGAGCCATAGAGAACGCAGTAGTTGCCTCGAAACTGTTCGGTGCCAATGGTTACGATAGATCCGTGGGAATTCCGAAATACGTTGACGATGCACTTGCCGTACCACTTCACTTCATAAACAATGACATACTGATCGGCCTCTTCACAAACTCGCTATAAGGCTGTAGATCAGTATCATGACTGTCTAACATTACAATTTTCTATTTTTGATCATACAAATTCATGAGGATCATCGAAAATCTCATGGCCGTCTTATTTGAATCCCGATATAGTCTGGAAAGTAATATTGCATACTATTAACCTAGTGAGGAAAATATACAATATCATAGCTGTATAATTTCATCTGTTAATTTCTTTAATATCGTGCGCATGGGTTCCTATCAAGTTCGTTATAAAGATCAATGCAGCAAGGGCAATGGAAACGTATGCAAGCACGGAGAGCTGAACGGCTAGGTTTGTCTGCCCACTCTTCTCATATAATACAGCCACAGCAACCACCTCAAGTAGGAAAAGAGTTGAAACGATTATCGGCATCGAAATGCCTCTGCCTCTCCTAGTGAGGGATCTTCCAGACAGATACCGTGATATCAATGCAAGCGGGGAGGTGACGAGAAAACTTACCATGCCCAGAAATGCATAATCAAGTACCATGTGCAGGTCATATATGATGAGGAATGCCAGGATGACTCCAAACAGTGCTATGGAAAAGCTGAAAAGTGTGCTCTTATTCATTAGATAATATCCCGCTATGGAGAAGATGAATGCACCCGGTATCAGTCCCTCCAGCAGTGGCACAAGCTGCCTGGGATCTCCTATCAGGTATATTATGTTGAATGCATAGGCTATAGCCAGAATGGTGAAACCAGCATATATAGAAAATGCAATTATATAGAGTGCTTGTTCAATGCCTTCTGTTCCTTTCGTATACCTCACCTCCCATCCAGAATAGCACGGCACCAACCACAGCGATTATGATAAAGTAGGCCGGACTGTAGTAAAACGGCGTATAGGAAATATCATGCTCTATGAAGATTCAATAATGCAGGGACGAAAGAGTAACGTTGGAGGCGCCTTCCCTGGGGTATGGAAGCACGCCATAGCTGTACTGGGGTACAAATGGAAACGTCCCAGAAAAATTATAATCGATCACCTTTGGATCGATTGACAAATGCAAATTTGGCGGGAGGTGTTGTTCACTCTGGAGATCTATGGGTGGTCTGGCTACGCAGCCATTCTTATATGGCATGCTGAAATCGAACATGTCAAGCGGTATTTTTGATAGAGACACGAACTTGTTCAGTGCTGGAATTTCCCAATTATAATCGATAAATGCGATTATCGATGTGTGTGTCATAACGGTGTTGGAAACGTAATCCTCCTTGGCAAATGGCGATACCAGTATCATTGGAAGGCGCATTCCTAGCTGCACGCCATCCATCATCGGAGGATCGACCTGGTCATAGAAGCCGCCCGGATCATCATATGTGATGAAGATGGCCGTTGAGTTCCATGACGGACTTTCCTCTATCTCGTTGATCAGGTAAGCCAGCCATATCTCCCCCTTTTCAACGTTGCTGGGCGGTGCCTGGCTGAATCCAGGCGGGCCCTCTGAGAAAACGTAACTGACCGCAGGCAGCGAGTTGTTTTGCGCCTCCGATATTAGATCAGACCAGCTCAGCAGATGTCCGGAATATTGATTCCAGTTTGAAATGTAATGCTGCATGTTATCAAAGTTTCCTGTTGTATTGTTCTGTACATATATATTCCAGCTTATTCCGTAGTGAGACAGTTCTCCGAATATTGTCTCGCTCATTGGAAATGATGGGGGCGGGCCATAATCATTTATCACTGGGGAAAATCCCGCTATGTAATACAGCGTATTGGGTGCACTTTCTGAGAGCTGCGGGGCAAAGTATCGATCGGCTATCGCGTACTCCGATGCTATGGACCATTCAAGGCCAAGCTGATATGATGTGTAATATTCCATCGACTGTGGACCGCTTCCATTTACGAAGTTGTTCATCTTTCCATGATTCCAGTCAAGATGGTAGGCGGTGTATCCCTCCACTGGATCTGGAGTTGAGTAAACGCCATTGGGCACGGCCCTCAATTGGGAAAGGTGTCCCGTACCAATCAGGTTCTCCGGCACCGTCATGCTTCTGATCATGCTCTCGTTCCATGAGGCATTGTCATAGGGATATATGCCGAAGAAATTGTCGAATGTATGATTCTCGAACAGTACAGCTATTACATGCTTGATGGGCGTTCTGGTCTGAGAAGATGCCTGCGCACTCACTGCAGGTGATATCAGAGTGATCAAGAATAACGATATGATCAAAATGACGACGGCTCTGCGCATTGATATAGATTAAGAATAATATTTATTTAAATATTTTTGAAAACAAATATGCCTCGTATGCCAGAGGTGCGATCGATTGATGCAAAATGATGCCGATCATTGAGAATAGCGAGGTATCTCGCAAGACTGAGGTCATATTCAGAATACATCATCGATATTAAAAAATATTAAAAATGCGTTCAGAGATCCACTTCCAGCGTCACCGGCGCGTGATCGGATCCGGTTACATTTTCCAGGATCTCTGCCTTTTTGACCCTGTCCTTTATATCATCGCTCACGACGAAATAGTCTATTCGCCATCCTATATTCTTTGCTCTGGCGTTGAACCTGTAGGACCACCATGAGTAATGCCCGCCTTCCTTGACGAAGATCCTGTATGTATCGACGTATCCGCTGCTCAGGAACTTCGTCATCCAGTCCCTCTCCTGCCTTGTGAATCCGGCATTGTTCTCGTTGTCCTTTGGTCTGGCTATATCTATCTCCTCATGGGCCACATTGAAATCACCGCATATGATCAGCGGCTTTTTCTTTCTCAGTTCATTTGCGTATTCGAGAAATTTTTCATCAAATTCAAGCTTCAGATCCAGTCTGGTGAGGCCATGCTGGGAGTTTGGGAAATAAACGTTGATGAAATAGAATTTTTCAAATTCTAGGTTCAGTATTCTGCCCTCCTCGTTCTCGAAACCATATGAAACTCCTAGTGGTTTCTCCTTCACGAGGCTCATGGTCCCGCTGTATCCCTTCTTCTTTGCCGGATTGTTGTAAAGGAAATAGCCAAGATGGTACATCTCTTCAGGAACGTTCGTGCTGTCGGCCTTCGTCTCCTGCAGGGCGATTCCAAAATAATCGTCACCTGTGAAGACAGACGCAGCACCATTTTTAACTGCGGCTCTGAGGCCGTTCACATTCCATGACAAAAATTTGTAAAGCATATTGACACTGTATCACGATCGCAGGGCATTTAAAAATTTTTTACGCGAAAAATTAACAATTACTTTAAATTGATATTGCCTATCATTAGCTATGAAAATAGCAGCCGTAGTTGATGAAGAAAATAATCTGCAGCCACTGGATATGGGGAGTTCCATAATTCTGTTCGATGATGCCTCAAAGGAGATGAAGGAATACGAAAATCCAGGTTTCGCAAACCCGAGGGGCGGTAAGGAGATAGCCATGAGCGTTATACTGAGGCTCAAGCCAGATGCCATACTTGTGAGAGAGGGCTTTCTGTGCCCGGGATCGTACGGCATGTCAAGGGGCAGGATCAAATACATACCAGCTGAATCCGAGGATCTGCCTGAGAACCTTAAGAGCATCAGCAAGCTCAAGGATAAAGCCGTAGACGAGCTTGATTTTTCCTTCTTCAGGGAGAACGAGTAATTAAAATGGACATAATCCGCCTCAAAGGCGGAATCTTAAACATTTATCTGTATGATAAAATTATTTTCGGTTTTCAGTCCACATAGAATTCGAATCCCATGGATTTTTCCTCATTACGGGATCCGGATCCCCTATATTTCTCCAGCTCGATCTTCCTGAGCTCCTTTCTTATTATCTTTCCGCTTATCGTCTTCGGCAGATCGCTGACAAACTCTATCTTCTTTGGCCTTGCATGGGGACCGACAAGGTTCCTCACATGCATGCTGAGTTCTCTGGCAAGATCCTCAGACGGGCTGTAACCTGATTTCAGAACAACGAAGGCCTTCACCAGATCTCCACGTATCTCGTCAGGCGTTCCAACCACTGCAGATTCGGCCACCGCCGGATGCCTCAGAAGTGCTGATTCAACCTCGAATGGACCTATTCTGTAGTCAGATGACTTTATCACGTCATCGGATCTGGATACGAACCACACGTATCCATCATCGTCCATATAACCCATATCGCCTGTATAGTACAGGCCGTTTCTGAAGCGTTCTGCGGTCAGCGATGGGTCGTTCATGTATGATACGAACAGACCCTCAGGCCTTCTGCTCACATCTACTGCAATGTATCCCGCGGTATTGGGAGGCAGGCGATTGCCGGATTCATCCACTATCAGTATCCTGTATGGATCGAGTGGCTTGCCCATGGATCCGGGCTTTATTCTCTGGTTCTCAAGATTGCCAACCATGAGGGTGGATTCGGATTGACCGTAGCCATCCTTTACCGTCACGCCGAGAGTGTTCCTTATACGATCGATTATCTCCGGATTCAGCGGTTCTCCAGCTGAAGCCGCTTTTCTCAATTTGAGCCTTCTCGACGTCAGATCCTGAAGCAGGAACATGCGCCACACGGTGGGTGGAGCGCATATGCTTGTTATGGAGAATTTTTCCATTGCGTTTAGAGCGTTCTCTGGATCGAACTTCCTGTATTTCATGTTGAATACGGTCGACCCTGCTATCATGGGCGAATAGTACGATGACCATCCCCATTTGGCCCACCCTGGACTGCTTATGTTCCAGTGGGTATCGTGCGCCTTGAGATCCAGCCACTTAGCGGTTGTTTTGTGACCCATTGGATAGGAGTTGTTGTGCAGTACCATCTTTGGATTTCCCTCTGTTCCAGATGTGAAGAATATGACATGATCCGCCGAGGGATCATCGAAGAACCTGGTGAATGTTTCCGGGTATTCCTCCAGTTCTCTTGATAAGTTTCCATCTTCCAGGTTTATCACCCTGTCTCCGTACTGTTTGAGCCGCTCACATGATCCGTTGTCGGCCAGTATGACCTTCGGGTGAAGGTGATCGACCCTGTACTGTATCTGTGCGTCAGGCAGGATCGATGCTGTAGGCGCATATACGGCCCCTAGGGCTATTGAAGCCGTCACCCCATGGTATATTTCGAGCGAGTTCTCCATCATTATCATTATCCTGTTCCCTGGCCTGACCTTCAGATCGTAGAGATAATTTGCAAGCCTGTATGATTTCTTGAGGAACATTCCATATGTTTCGCTCTTGGAGTTTAGATCGCTATCAGCTACTATGAGGGCAGTTTTTCTCTTATCATTCTTTTCTATCACATCTCTAACAAAGTTGAAGCCCATGACATGAAAAATCATAGTTTATATATAACATTTTTCTATTATTGATTTGTATTACTTTAAATTTATATACATCTTCATCAGAATATGCATTCGCATATTTCACAGATGTATGCTTCAAGGTATGATGCCATCAGCTATGACGCCATCGCACATCATAAAAATTGAAGATTATGATTCTGTTAAATATATCAATATATATGTCTTAATTCGGAAAAATCGCGTCTCGAAAATGATCAAACCATGGGAAAAATGATCATGGATCCGGATCTTCCTCGATCAAGCGCCTTCAGATCAGTTTTATATAGGAATATCCGTCCATCTTTCCATAACAGTATTTGACCTCTCTGAATCCAGATTTTAGCTGTTTCACGTCCTGCCTGATTCTGTCCGGATCCTCATGCTTTATTATGGCTCTGGTTATGAACGACGCTATCTCCTTCATTTCGGATTTTCCCATACCGACGCGTGTTGCCTCCTGCACTCCAATCCTGATGCCGCTTGGGTTCTGTGATTTCTTGTTGTCATCCCATGGAAGCAGGTTCTTATTGAGTATTATACCGCATTTTTCAAGGGTTTCCGCCACATACTTTCCTCCGCCGTTTCCGCTGACGTCCACCGCCATCGTGTGCGATTCCGTGAAACCCCTTTTCTCGGCAAGCACCTTGAATCCGCTTGCATAGAGCTCCTCCGCAAGCGTCTTGGCGTTCGCTATGATATCTTCTGCGTATTTCCTTCCAAATTCCAGCTCCTCAGCTGCCGTTATGCCAAGAGCTGCCATCGCGTTGAGGTGGTGGTTGCTCAGTACTCCAGGAAATACTGCCCGCCTGACAGCTTTCCAAGTGTCTTCGTCCGTGTTGCCCAGTACGACGCCGTGCTGTGGGCCGGGGAACGTCTTGTGCGTGCTCCCAGTCATTATATCTGCCCCTTCCCTGAGCGGATCCTGGAATTTACCGCCCGCTATAAGGCCGAGAACATGTGCGCCGTCGTACCAAACCTTGCATCCTGCTTCTCTGAATGCATCAGACATCTCCTTGAGCGGTACCGGGAACATGAAGACAGACTGGCCGAAAAGGCACACCTTTGGCTTCTCCTTAATTATCATCTTTGAGGCTTCGTCTGGATCTATGGTCATAGTATCACTATCATAGGGATAGTTTATGGTGCGGACAGAACGCATACCAAGAATTCCGAATTCGGCAGCGCTTATATGCCCACCTCCAGACAGTGCGGGCGCGGCAACAAGATCGCCTGGGTTTGCCAGTGCATATATGGCGGCTGAATTTGCATTGGTCCCGGATATTGGCCTCGGATCGGTCTGGCTCGTCCTGAAAAGCTTTGAAAGAAGTTCGTTTGTTCTGTCCTCTATTAGATCGACGTAGTAGTTTCCCTGATAGTACCTATGATGGGGCAATCCCTCGGCATACCTGGATTCCAGATCGCTGATCATTACCTCCTTCGCCAGCGGGCTCATTATATTTTCAGAGGCTATCAGAGCGATGCCGTCTCCGAACATGTCGCTGTGCTTCATCGCCATTTCTCTTATGTACTGGGCATCTTCATATGACATAATCTCAGATCGCTGAGAGGTTAAATACACTTTTTATCGGTGATAAAGAATGTAAGCATTTGTCAGTGCAAATTAATAATCGTGTTATTTAAATAATTAGCATGAATGCGACATTTCATTTATATACTGAGATAACAGATCGGAAATAACAATTTTTTCTTGTATTTTCTATACAGATTAATGATTCCGGCGACGAATATACAAATGGTTACTTTTATATATGCTCCGAAAATGACCGATTGGGTGTATTAATGGTAACTACAGTGGATGCTCTCTTAGCTATTGCGGCTTCTATCTCAATAGCCGGTGGCCTGATAGGTACTGGTATGGCTCAGCAGGGAATTGGAGCCGCAGGTATGGGTATAATCGCAGAAAAGCCTGAAAAATTCGGTCAGGTACTGTTCTTCTTCGTCATACCTGAGACACTCTGGGTTATAGGACTTGCCCTAGGTATCATACTGCTGCTACATATAATCTGATCTCCATGTCCCTTGAAGAAGTGCTGAATGATATAGAACGCGATAAGGAAGAGAGGAAGAAGCAGATAGCGGATGCTGCGTCTCAGGAAACCGCAAAGATAGAGCGGGAGAGGGAAGAGAAAATACAGGCCCTGCAGACGGAATATGAGAACAGAATGAGGGAGGAAGGCGATAGATTATACAGCTCAATCATAGACAGGGCCAACGTCGAGGCAAGGAACACCATACGGATGAGGGTTCAGGAGATACTGGATCAGTACGCTGCCAAGGCCGATGAATGGATAAAGAACCTTCCACAGTCTAAGGAATACGCGGACATACTGAAGAAGATGATCGATGTTTCCATAAAATCCCTTGGTCAGGACTGCGTGATCAGGGCCAATAAAGCAGATCGCGATAAGATTCCAGGCAAGAATGTGGATTTTGGAGACGTGGATCCGTTCGGCGGCATTCTTGCCACGACGAAGGATGGCAGGGTCGAACTCGATCTCAGATTATCGAAGATAGAGAATGATATCCTGGAACGGCTCAAGGTACGGCTATATTCCATGATAGAGGATTGAAATGGATTCCACCTACATAGGATCTTTTGGGAGGCTAAAGGTTTATGAGACAGAGTTCTTCAGCCGCCAGCAGATAGACCAGATGCTCTCCATGTCTGATCCGAAGGATGTGTCCGCTTTCCTCTATAATGGACCGTACCGAGAAGATTTCGACAGCCTTTCCGCCATCTTCAAAGATCCGGAATTGACGGAGATGGCTGTGAACAGGCACATGGTCAGGAACAATAGGATAGCTCTTTTCTCCGTGCCTCCACTTGCAAAGAATGCGATCACGGCCTACCTGAGCAAGTGGGATATAGAAAATATAAAGACCGTCATCTCCGCAAAATTCCTTGGCCATGGGATAAGGGACGCTGAACCCTTCCTCATAAGCTTCCGCGATGTTCCTCTTGGCATAATGACCGGGACACTCACGAATGAAGATTACAGGAACATGATAAACCTGTCAAACATCGAGGCAATACTCAACTATCTGGCCAGATTCGGATATGGAACATACATGATGCAGTTCCTTGAAGATTACAGGAAAACCGGAGACATATCGCCCATGCTGTATTCTCTTGACAGGTACTACTACATGAACCTGATTTCTTCGCTGAAATATTATCGCGGCGATGAGGGGCCTGTGCTGAATTATGTGAGATCCGAGATAGACAGGCAGAACATAGTCACGATGCTCAAGGGTAAGGTCCTGAAGATACCCTTTGAGAGGATGACATCCGGCATCATGGAGGGTGGAAATATCAGTACGGGGAAGCTTCGTGAGATATACTCCTCGCAGGACGTAATATCCGTGGTAGATTCTCTGAAGCCGTATTATGACCTTGAACCCCAGAAGAAGGAGTATCAGGAGTCCAACGATCTTTATCATTTCGATATTGCCCTGAGAAACATAATTGCAAAGCGCTACATGGATACCATGTCCATGCTTCCGCTGTCGCTTGACAGCATCTTCTATTTCATCCTGAAGAGCGAGTTTGAAAGGCACAACGTGAGAACCATATATCTCTCAAAGGTCAACGGCATGCCAAGGGAGATAGCGGAAAAACTGCTCATAACGGAGATGGTGTGATGGAGAGCTGCATAACTGTTCTGGGCGAAAGGGATATTGTCCTTGGCTTCAGGCTCCTTGGAATCCAGCACACGATAATAGCTGAGGGCAAGGACCTCCTCAAGAAATTTCTTGAGATCTTTGAAAATCCAACATGCAATATAATAATAGTTTCTGAAAATGTAAAGAATATGCTCGATAAGAGAACGCTCAGGAATGTTGAAATTTCATCAAAGCCTCTCGTCGTCTTCATACCTCTTCCCGGCGTGAAGGAGGAGGAGACCATAGAGGAGATGGCGAAGAGGATCCTCGGTATAGATATAGGAAATGTTTGAGGTGAATCCATGGGAAAGATAATCAGAATTTCAGGTCCAGTTGTCGTGGCCGAAGATGTGGAAGACGCAAAGATGTATGATGTCGTTAAGGTAGGCGACATGGGCCTGATAGGGGAGATAATCAAGATAGAGGGGAACAAATCCACAATTCAGGTTTATGAGGATACAGCCGGAATAAGGCCTGATGAGAAGGTTGAAAATACGAAGAGGCCGCTGTCCGTCGAACTTGGCCCTGGGATATTGAGATCCATCTACGATGGTATACAGAGGCCGCTTGACGTGATAAAGAACACGTCCGGAGATTTCATAGCACGCGGCCTCAACCCGCCGGCGCTAGACAGAAAGAAGAAATGGGAGTTCATTCCCGCTGTGAAGAAGGGAGACAGCGTTTCTCCAGGACAGATACTCGGTACCGTTCAGGAGACGTCGCTCATAACCCACCGTATAATGGTGCCGGAGGGTATCTCAGGCAAGGTGACCATGATAGCCGACGGCGATCACACGGTCGAGGATACCATCGCAGCGGTTGCTGGAAACGGTAAAAATTATGAAATTCAGATGATGACGACCTGGCCTGTGAGGAGGGCAAGGAGAGTGCAGAGGAAACTCCCTCCTGAGCTGCCTCTTGTGACAGGGCAGCGCGTCATAGATGCGCTCTTCCCAGTCGCGAAGGGAGGTACGGCAGCAGTGCCAGGGCCATTCGGAAGCGGAAAATGCGTCTCTGGAGATACACCGGTGCTGCTGAGGGATGGCGAAAAGAGCATAGAGGAGATCTTCAGAAGCGCTTTGAAAGATCCCGATAACGAAGTTGAGAGGGATGGCGTTGAAGAGATCGTGAGGTTGAAGGAACCTTTGAAGATATATTCACTGGTCGGAAGAGACATAGTGGAGAGCACATCGTATGCTGTATACCACGGCAAGAGCAATGCGCTTGTAAGAATAGTCACGGCCGGAGGGCGCACGGTCAGCGTAACACCTGTACATAAGCTGTTCGTGAAGTCCGGAGACAGCATAGTGGAAAAACCTGCACAGGATGTGTCTGAGGGAGACAGGATAGCATGCGCTGACCTATCTGAGGACGGCAATTCTGATGTCCTGGTCGCTTCGATTAATCTGGTCTTCGACACTATCGTGGAAAGGGACGTCAGATACGGTGTTTTTGACGTCTATGATCTCACGGTTCCTGATTTCGGATATAACTTCGTGGGAGGAGATGGCTTCATAATTCTTCACAATACGGTGATACAGCATCAGCTCGCCAAATGGAGCGATGCCAACATAGTTGTTTACATAGGTTGCGGAGAGCGCGGAAACGAGATGACAGAGATACTCACAACGTTTCCGGAGCTCAAGGATCCGAATACCGGGCAGCCCCTTATGGACAGGACTGTCCTTATAGCGAACACATCGAATATGCCCGTGGCGGCAAGGGAAGCCAGTATATACACAGGCATATCAATAGCTGAGTACTACAGGGACATGGGATATGACGTTGCCCTCATGGCTGACAGTACGTCAAGGTGGGCTGAAGCCCTGAGGGAGATCTCCGGCAGGCTAGAGGAGATGCCTGGCGAGGAAGGTTATCCGGCATATCTCGGCAGAAGGGTATCTGAATTCTATGAGAGGTCTGGAAGGGCTAGACTCATTTCGCCTGATGAGAGATACGGTTCGATCACGGTCATAGGTGCGGTATCTCCTCCGGGCGGTGATATATCTGAGCCGGTTTCGCAGAACACGCTCCGTGTGACTAGGGTTTTCTGGGCCCTTGATGCATCTCTGGCAAACAGGAGGCATTTCCCGTCCATCAACTGGCTCAACAGCTATTCGCTCTATACTGAAGATCTTAAGGCCTGGTATGATAAGAATGTGGCCTCAGAATGGTCAGCGCTCAGGGAGAGGACGATGGAGATACTGCAGCGCGAGAGCGAGCTTCAGGAGGTTGCGCAGCTGGTAGGTTATGATGCAATGCCTGAGAAGGAGAAATCAATACTGGACGTTGCCAGGATAATAAGGGAAGATTTCCTTCAGCAGAGTGCATTCGATGAGATAGATGCTTACTGCTCCCTCAAGAAGCAGTATCTGATGCTTAAGGCCATAATGGAGATCGATGAATATCAGAACAGGGCGCTTGATTCAGGCGCAACCATGGACAATCTGGCATCACTTGCCGTGAGGGAGAAGCTGTCCAGGATGAAGATAGTGCCGGAATCTCAGATCGAATCCTATTACAAAGATCTTGTTGACGAGATCCATAAGGAGTATGGAAACTTTATTGGTGAGAAAAATGCCGAAGCTAACATATAAGTCAGTTTCACAGATAAGCGGTCCTCTTCTGTTCGTTGAGAACGTCCCAAATGCAGCTTACAACGAGATGGTTGACATAGAGCTGGAGAACGGCGAAGTCAGGCAGGGGCAGGTGCTTGATACAAGGAAGGGACTGGCAATCGTGCAGATATTCGGTGCCACAACTGGCATAGGAACTGAAGGCACGAAGGTCAGATTCAGAGGAGAGGTTGCCAGGCTGCCCATATCTGAGGACATGCTTGGCAGGGTATTCAACGGCATAGGTGAACCCATAGACGGCGGCCCAGAGATAATAGCAAAGGAAAAGATGGAGATAACAAGCAATGCCATCAATCCGTATTCGAGAGAGGAGCCTTCAGAGTTCATAGAGACCGGGATATCGGCCATAGACGGAATGAACACCCTTGTAAGGGGGCAGAAGCTGCCCATATTCTCAGGATCAGGATTGCCGCACAATCAGCTCGCTGCGCAGATAGCCAGGCAGGCAAAGGTTCTGGATTCATCGGAAAATTTCGCCGTTGTTTTCGGAGCCATGGGCATAACGAGCGAGGAGGCAAACTACTTCACTAACCAGTTCAGGGAGACCGGTGCGCTTTCAAGATCAGTCATGTTCCTGAACCTTTCCTCCGATCCATCCATGGAGAGGATAATACTGCCAAGGATAGCGCTTACGACGGCAGAATATCTAGCCTTCCAGAAGGGGATGCATATACTGGTCATACTTACGGACATGACGAATTACTGCGAGGCGCTGAGAGAAATATCGGCCGCAAGAGAGGAGGTTCCCGGAAGAAGGGGTTATCCGGGATACATGTACACCGATCTCAGCACCATCTATGAAAGAGCCGGAAAACTCAAGGGAAACAACGGTTCAATAACACAGATACCCATCCTGACCATGCCAGGCGATGATATAACTCATCCTGTGCCGGATCTCACAGGATACATAACTGAGGGGCAGGTAGTGATATCTAGGGATCTGAACAGAAAGGATCTTTATCCTGGCATAGATGTTCTGCTCTCGCTCTCAAGGCTCATGAACCAGGGTATCGGCAAGGGCAGAACCAGGGAGGATCACAGGGGGTTGGCGGATCAGCTTTATGCCGCATATGCATCCGGAAAGGACCTGAGATCGCTGACGGCCATAGTGGGAGAGGAGGCTCTCAGCCAGAACGATAGGAGGTACCTGCATTTTGCAGATACCTTTGAGAACAGATATCTGAAGCAGGGTTTCTTCGAGGATCGTTCCATAGAGGACACCCTGAATCTCGGATGGGAACTGCTCGCCGATCTTCCTGTGCAGGATATGAAGAGGGTTAAACCGGATCACATACAGAAATACGGAAGATGGAAGAAGGAGTGACCATGGACATAAGACCCACAAGGATAGAACTGATTCGTACGAGAAGGAGGATAAGGCTTGCAAGGAAAGGCCTTGATCTGCTCAAGATGAAGAGATCTGCCCTGATCTATGAATTTCTGCAGATAAGCAGGACCATAAGGGGCATGAAGGAAAACCTGAGAAAGGAGGTTGTTGACGCCCTCAACATGATAAAGATTGCCAGCGTACTCGAGGGTTCTCTCGCCCTTGAGAGGATCGCCAACATGTCAAGCGATTCAAAGATCAACATGAACTCCAGGAACGTGATGGGCGTAAACATACCGACGTTGGATGTGTCATACAATCTCTCCATACTCTCTGATGTATACCGCACGATATCGGTTCCGGTGGCAATTGATGATTCAATAAGGAGATTCCAGAAGCTGTTCTTTGATCTCATACTCATAGTTGAGAAGGAAAATTCCCTTCGAAATCTGCTTGTGGAGATCGACAGGACAAAGAGAAGGAGCAATGCCATAGAAAATATACTGATACCAAGGCTTGAGTATCAGGCAAAGATGATAAAGATGATGCTTGACGAGAGGGAAAGGGATACGTTCACAACCCTCAAGACCATAAAGAGAAAGATAGAGGCGCAGAATGAGTAAGAACCCCTGGTATGATATCGGAATAAAGAAGTACACAAAAAATATCGATATCAGCAGAGCCAAGGATCCGAAGGTTATAAAAAAGTTCATGATCATAAGGAACCTGATAATGGTGTTGAACGTGCTTGTTGCTGCATTCATACTTGCGCTTGTATGGAGCTGATGTGTATGGACGATGTTGAGACAATAAGGATCATCAAGGAAAAGGAAACGAGTGCGGATGAAGAGATAAACGAATTCAAGATGGAGCAGGAGAAGATCATCAAGGAAGCCAGGGAGAAGGAAACCATCGATCTCGAAAAGACAGAGGAAGAACTGAAGGCAAAATATCAGGAATATCTTGAATCAAAGAGGAGAGAGGCTGAACAGAAGGCTTCAGCAATAATCGAAGGCGCTAAAGCCAAGGCTTCACAGATCAGGCTTAACATTCAGGATAAGGATCTGGAGAAGATGCTGCTCGACATCATCATGGAGTATTTAGAGGAATAGTATGTTGAGACCTGTTAGGATGCAGAAGATCAGGATAATAGCTCCCTATTCGTACAGAGACAGGGTAATATCCGCGCTGCACGACATGGGAGTAATGCAGATAGAGGAGATTAAAGAGGATATAGAAAAATTGCTGTCTCCTGGCAGAACTTCAGAACAGGCCAAGACAGTCATGGATTATCTCCAGCGTTTCCGTGGATATGAGAATATACTTCCAAAGAAGAATGTATCCGGCCGGGCCAAGTTTTCCTCACTTTCCGATATACTCAATGAGGCTTCGAAGATCGATATAGATTATGATCTCAAGGTTGTGGTAACGAAGGAGAATGATATAGCAGCATCGATGAAGGACATAGAGAGTAGGCTTGCAGCACTTGAATACATGAAGGGTTACGATTTCGATGTATCTATATTCAACGGAAGGCATTTCGAATCGTACATAATTCCAGACAAGAACGTAGATCAAGAAACGTTCAAAGACCTTGATGCCAAGGTAATACCCATAAGGAATGCCTACATTGTGACTGTTCCGGAGGATAGAACACAGGATCTCAGCAGAGTGGCGAACTCGCTTGGATTGAGGCTCATACACATACCGGAGCTGAAGGGTAAGCCTGATGAAGTTATCAGCATGCTTCAGGATGAGAAGAAGAAGCTAGATCAGGCAAGACAGGAGATTCAGAAGCATCTGCAGGACATATCCGATAAATATTATGAGAGGATAGTACAGATCAGGGAAGCTCTGGAGATCGAGGCCAGGAAGATAGAGGTTGAGGATAAGCTCAAGGGTACGGAATACACCTTCGCAATCGAGGGTTGGGTGCCGGCTGATGCATTCGATATGGTAAATGCAACGATCAATAGGGTAACGGGCAACAGCTGTATAATATCAAAGGTGGACACTGATGAAATCCCACCAACGCTCCTCAGAAATCCGAGGAGGATATCGCTGTTTGAATTCTTCATAAAATTTTATTCCCTTCCAGAAGGGACGGAGTATGATCCAACGCTGATATTTGCCCTTGTCTTCCCCGTATTCTTTGGACTCATGGTTGGAGATTGGGGCTATGGCCTCGCTATATTGCTACTCTCTCTCTTCATAATACACCGTGTTGATCATCCGCCGGCCAGGAGTCATATACCAAAAGTCCTGAGCAGATTCATACTGATGATAATGTCTCCGCAGTCCCTCAAGATACTGGCCAAGGCGCTTATACCTTCATCCATAGTCGCCATAATAGCTGGCGTGCTCTTCAATCAGTTCTTCGGCTTCGCTATACTTCCGTTCACCGTATTCCATGTGTACAGCGTGCTTCCTAAATTGATGTTAATAGCAGGCTACATAGGCCTTGGAATGGTGGCGTTTGGATTCATACTCGGATTCATAGAGGATCTGTGGATGCATGATGTTAAGGGTGCTATGGATCGCCTAGGTTGGCTGTTCTTTGCCGTCGGCATTGCAACAATAGGCCTGAACCTGATACATCATGATCTAACGTTCAGCGTCAGCACAGGTCTAACGAATCTGGCTGCTGTTGCACTCATCGTAGTCGGAATACCGCTCATAGCGATAAAGGAAAAATCACAGGGATTCATAGAAATGCCGTCAATAATAAGCCATATACTCTCATATCTCAGGCTTGTTGGTATACTCATAGCAAGCGTCGTTATAGCGGAGATAATCGATCTTGTCTTTATCAGGAGTCTGGTATCGCATTCTATCGCACTGGCAATACTTGGCATAATAATACTCATATTTGGACAGACGTTCAACCTTGTTCTTGCTGTGTTTGAGCCTGGAATCCAGGGTGCAAGGTTGATATACGTTGAGTTCTTCTCAAAGTTCTATCATGGCAATGGAAGGCTGTTCAGGCCGTTCAGAAGCCAGAGGAAATACACAGAAAATGGAATAGAATTGGAAAAAGGTAGATAAACGTTTAAGCATGTAAGCGATATAAAGACGATGATACCTTCTTTTTCCCCATATGAAGGTGGTATGTGATATGAATATAGGAGTCATAGGTTTTCAGGGAGATGTTCAGGAACACTTGAACATGCTGAAGAAGATTTCAATAAAGAATAGGGAAGTCAAAACGGTTGATGTACGAAGAATAGCGGATCTCCAGAAAGTAGATGCTCTGATCATACCTGGCGGGGAAAGTACCACTATATACAAACTGGTAACGGAATATGGCTTATACGACGCAATAAAGCAGAGGGCCAGCGATGGTATGCCTGTGATGGCGACATGTGCAGGACTCATAATAATATCCAAGGAAACAAATGACGAGAGGGTCAAGGGTATGGGCCTCATAGATGTAACGGTAAAGAGAAATGCCTACGGGAGGCAGGTCATGTCGTTCGAAACTGATGTGGACATAAAAGGAATAGGAAGATTTCCAGCCGTTTTCATAAGGGCTCCGGTCATAGAGGATCCTGGAAGATCTGAGATCATGGCAGCGCTCGATGGAACTCCAGTGATGGTTAGGCAGGGAAACATACTGGCCATGACGTTCCATCCTGAACTCACGGGCGATGCGAGGATACATGAATACTTCATATCCATGGCATGGGGGAGAGGGGGGTATATTTCCACTGCAGATGTGAAAAGGTGATGGTATGAGGACAGTACTTTATGATGAACATGCAAGGCTCAACGCAAAGTTTACGGAGTTCAACGGATGGGATATGCCTCTCTATTATAGAAGTATAATAGATGAGCATATGGCCGTCAGGAAACATGTTGGCATATTTGACGTATCGCATATGGGCGACATTACCGTGATCGGAAAGGATGCTTCAAGATTCCTTGATCACATGTTTCCGACACAGGTGAGCAAGCTGCAGAACGGAGAATGTGTCTATACTGCTTTTCTCAATGATGATGGATTGATGATCGATGATACTATAGTTTACAGAATGGGTCAGGATTCATTCTTCTTTGTGCCAAACGCAGGAACAACGGATAAAATATACAGATGGGTGATGGATCATTCAAAGGGATATGATGTTAAGATAAACAACGTGTCAAATAAGATATCTAGCATAGCCCTGCAGGGACCGCAGTCAGATGATGTTCTTGCCGAGATTGGATACTCGTATCCAGGCTATTTCAAATTTCAGTACGCGGACGGAAAATATGAGAATGCCATAACAGGTAAGGATCAGATTATTATATCAGGAACAGGTTACACTGGGGAGAAAGGCGTAGAATTTATAATACCGAATGAATACGCTGTAGATCTGTGGAAAATGCTCATGGCATCCATAAGCAAGAGGGGTGGCCTTCCTGCTGGTCTGGGAGCCAGGGATACCCTGCGTATGGAAAAAGGTATGCTCCTCTCAGGGCATGATTTCAATGAAGACAGAGATCCATACGAAGCTTCCATATCATTCATAGTGAACAACGAGAACGACTTCATAGGCAAGAGTGCTCTTGAGAAGAGAAAAAGCACAGATCATGAGATATTCAGGGGATTCATACTTTCTGATGGGATACCCAGACCAGGAAACCCAATCAAGATTGATGGGAAGAAGATCGGGATCGTGACCAGCGGAACGATATCCCCTGTTCTGAACAAGGGAATTGCACTTGGATATATAGAAAAGGCTTATTCAAAGGAGAACACGCAGGTCATGATAGAGATCCGTTCCACCGATCATACGGCCACCGTAACCAGACCCAGAATAGTGAAATGAGGTTGCAGTGGAAATACACCCCTCCCCCTCTATTTAATTGTTTTATTAAATATAAATAATTTATAAAATTTGTGTCTTTAT
>NZ_QJSM01000045.1 GCF_003205235.1 Thermoplasma sp. Kam2015
ATTTTATAGATTATATATAATCACTGTCATTTATTTTCTAGTATCACGAGTTTGTGTAAACTCCTGGAACAAGAGAAGTAAATCTCTTGCACCAGGAGACATACTTATGCTGAACTACAAACTGGAGGTACGAATAAGTATGGAAGAGATGGATAAAAGAGGTTTTCCCAAAGTATCAATTTCAGAATGGATTGTGTTAGAAATCTTATTATTTCTTCAAAATCCACTGAAACTATGGCTTAACAGTTTAATTTTTCTAATTCTATGTGTATTTTTCCTGAAGATCGATAGCTTATGCTATTCTGTCAAGAAATCTTGCGATCACAAGATTATAGCACATAGCTTTTAGATATATCTTGACCATCACACTCTCCCCGTTATTAGCATGATATGAAAGAAAAGGAACATCCCTTTCATGAATGCATGGGATGTTTCACCATTGATCGAATTCTGGATATAATGAGATCCCTCCTATGCCTTTACATTCTTAACCGAGATAGCCTTTCTCTGTAGCATATAATGCCAGGAATGCAGAGATCGATCTGTTGATCATGAACATTTGTTGATCCTAATGATAATTTTTCAATGATTATGATCTCATTGACCAGTATGTATTCTTTGTATCAGAAATACTTCTCATGATTTTTTACTGAGCATGTTCCATCTGAAGATCTTTCTGTATCGACATCATCTCTCCTAGTTTTCTATGTTCTCTCCTTTCTGTCTTTACAATTGATGTATGATGCATTGTTCCTGATTTTATTCTTATATGTCTCGATCTGATCTACCTGTCAGGGGATCAACAGGCGCCTCAATCTTCCTGTATGGTTTGGGCAATCCTTTATGTTAAATCTTATTCTTTGACCATGAGGGTCTGAAAAAGTTCTTCGGTGAGAGGTTTGGAAAAATTCGATTATTTTTGATTAAATTATATTAAGCCTCTTTTATCACCTACATAGGCGATCAAATTATAATCCTATTAAGGTTCTATTTTACTATGTTGCGTCGTTCGTGCTTGCCGGTAGACTTTCAATCCTATTAAGGTTCTATTTTACGAGAGGTGCTTTCTGGAGATATAAACATCTCAAACCCCTTTCAATCCTATTAAGGTTCTATTTTACAGAACTCTCGCTTGGTGTGCTTGTTTCAGATTCTATCTTTCAATCCTATTAAGGTTCTATTTTACCTTGAATTCCTTTTGATGAATGAACGTGCTGAGGTTCTCTTTCAATCCTATTAAGGTTCTATTTTACAAAGGCAGATGAATAAGAAATACGGAAGTAGTTGCAATGCCTTTCAATCCTATTAAGGTTCTATTTTACTTCCTGTTTATAGTGTGTATGCTGTCCGTATCACAATACTTTCAATCCTATTAAGGTTCTATTTTACCATAATCCGATCCTATCGATTCAAGCCATGATGGAATCTTTCAATCCTATTAAGGTTCTATTTTACAAATTTAGTCTTATGTTTTTCCTTATGCTTCAATTCACTTTCAATCCTATTAAGGTTCTATTTTACTAGTGCCTGTTTGATTGCCGACATCCACTATTGAACTTTCAATCCTATTAAGGTTCTATTTTACAGCTTATCACGAGTGCGACTTCAAACGTTCTTTCATCTTTCAATCCTATTAAGGTTCTATTTTACTCTCCATCCCCGAGTTCCTGAGGATACTGAACTCAAGGCCTTTCAATCCTATTAAGGTTCTATTTTACTACAGATGCCCTTTTGTATGCTTTTGTATCTGCCCTCTTTCAATCCTATTAAGGTTCTATTTTACAAAGAAACGTTTGTTCATACGCTAATGCTTATATATCTTTCAATCCTATTAAGGTTCTATTTTACTCAAGTTATTATGTATTGACTGATTACATCGATATACTTTCAATCCTATTAAGGTTCTATTTTACTAAATACTCGCCAACGCCCTCTTTTTCCACTTTTAGACTTTCAATCCTATTAAGGTTCTATTTTACAAAATCGTGTGCTACTGGATTTATCAGCCGATTATCCTTTCAATCCTATTAAGGTTCTATTTTACCTGTAGAGTCATCGCAACAATAGACAAAACAGTAATCTTTCAATCCTATTAAGGTTCTATTTTACTTTATGTCCTTCTTCCAGAGCGTCATGGCGAACTTCACCTTTCAATCCTATTAAGGTTCTATTTTACTTAGAGCCGTCTAAATTTATTATTTCACTCATGATTTCTTTCAATCCTATTAAGGTTCTATTTTACTGATATCATTAGCTACATTGACTGTTCCTACAGTATTCTTTCAATCCTATTAAGGTTCTATTTTACCAATCACCACGACACGCATTTTCCGATGCCTCAATATCCTTTCAATCCTATTAAGGTTCTATTTTACCCAGAGGATGTAGTCCAGTGTAGTCCAGTGGCTACACCTTTCAATCCTATTAAGGTTCTATTTTACTGTTTCAGGCGACGTCATATTCACAGGGTCATCGGACTTTCAATCCTATTAAGGTTCTATTTTACTGAAGAAGCTACTGGTTTTGCCTCTGCCGTGTTTCCACTCTTTCAATCCTATTAAGGTTCTATTTTACCCGGTAGTATAGATCCCATTAATACTATATTATTTTTTGGTACGGAATTAGTAAAATGTACAGAACTCATGAACATATAGTAAGTATATAAAGGATCTATACATCTCTGAAAATATAAAAGGGGCGGTAATTTCAGAACAATAATATCCGATTTATAGAGCAGATCCATAGAAATAAAGGAACTTATAATGTCTCATGCTAGAGAAGAATATGCATCAGAAAAGCTTCGAAAATATTGTAGGCGATATTTCATAATAATTACTTGATGTCCGCTCATTTTTCTAAAGAAGGGATGCATTAGAGAAGGACTCGCTATCTTTGAAATGGGCATAAGAGAATTAGATGATTGAGATATTGTGATTCTATATAGCTTCAAAAGAATATCATTTGCCCTAGGTAGAGCTGGTGAACATCTTTATACAAGATGGTTTAGATAAACATTATTCTTCATAACTGATAGAATGTACAAACTAGACGAAGAGATAAGGAATAGATCACCAAATACTGATCTTCTGCTATGCATCATCCACGCATCGAAGAACTCTGAATCCGAGATGATGGAGTCAGAGAAAACGTCTGCAGGCGTAACAGCTTAAGGGATCTCTCATTTCAGAAACTGGGAGAGGACGCGCTTCTGAAATTAAATGAACTCAAATTCCTTTGGGGGAGCACTATCCAGGGTAGGCATATAGTATGGAGATGAATCTGAACCATCTGCCCGCCTATTTCGAGTATTCTCAGGCAATAAGGAAATCTATGAATAGCAACAATACTATCGAAAGGATGGACATGAAGATTAGACGAAGCATAAAGAGCATAGACTCCTTTTAACGGAGGAATTAGACATGAGAATAATACACCTCAGAGTCGCAGAGCTAAATTAGAAATAGTAGCACACGGTTATGAACGGATATTCTTAATGCAAAGTAAGTTAATATAATTGTTTAGTGAGAGGTATACCTAAACTTACATAGAATTTGAGACACTATCTTGGAGGACTACTGAGCATCTTTTATTGAATAGAAAAGACCGAATAATGAAAAATTTAATATATCAATTAGTGACAAATTATATCATCTTTTTGTTAATATAATATGCATTTGTATTTGATGATTAAATTATAATCAAATAATTCATTATATCTACGATAATGTTTAAGTATAGCTTACTAATAATATATTAGTATGGACTATTATTCAAAATTAATAATTTCAAACGATTTTAATAAATTAATTGTAGAATTGCAGAATTCGCATATCAATTTTAATAAAGATGAAATCTCATTGCCCATTTCATTTAACGTTTCGGATTATGATGGAAATGGAAATATTAAAGTCCTAGAAAATGAAAACGCGATAAATCTAGTTCCTGAATTAGGATATGAATATATACGTGATGGCAACCGTTTAATTAGTGGCTATGATGAGAGCTTAATAAGCATACCTGCCCTAGAAGGTATTGCATTTATGTTTGCTCATAGTTTAGTCATTCTAAACGCAGAAAAGTATATACCTATAGTAAAATTGTCTCTTAATTTTTATACCAGATCTAGAGCTTTAATCAGTAATTCGACCTTAATAAAATATGCAGAAGACGCTTCTGTTGATTCTAAAAAAGATTATGTTCGCGATAAGAGTGATTTACTGATAAATTTCGCTCATCATGATTCTATTATATTAATTGATGGACCACTTATAGGTGGTCAGGTAAGCGATTCCAATATAGATCTTAATCGAAAACTGTTGAAGAAGGGGATAATACCGGTATATATTGTTAAAAATTCTAATAGTTCATTAATAGTTGATAATCTATATAATGGACAGTATAATTCAGACTTCGAATTTGCATTTAAAACATTAAAAAAGGGACAGAGAACTAGCTTATATCATTATCAAGATATGTATAGTAAAGATAAAAATAAAATTTTTACTTATATAAAACCATACAGCAATGTAAGTCCGATTAGACTCGAATTACATGAAACTACCTATAAATTGTATGAGTCCGAATTAAATAATATATTTGATTCCATATATTATTTATTTCTCGCCCAGGGAAATAGTAGCAACCCTCAACCAAGAATAGTGGCTATTGCTGAGGCATATGCCCGGGAAGTTTTAAGGGCAATAGACGTAAACGACATTATATTTAAATCTGGGCTAATTCCCACGATGAATTATACCAGATTTGGATGGTGAAGAAATGCTAGTGACGTTAGGCGAAGAGGATGGAAAGATAAAACTAATATCTAAAGAATCCGACAACGATGGAATTTTACCTTATGGCTCGTTCATAACCGTGGAAGACGGCAATAGAAAGTTTATATTGAGAGTTGAAGATTCCATACAAATAAATTCTTTTAGTATTTCACCAATGTTGGCTGATATGGATATTAAACCTTTACTTCAAGATCAAAAGGTTAGGAACCTAGTACTTGCAGTAAGGATAAAGGAGATACCTCCAAGAGATGATGGTTTAAATAGTTATATCAAACCCATGTTATTCGCTCGACGTTCAAATCAAGAAGAAATAGATTATATAATGACTAACCAAACTGGAATACCCGTTTTCTTGTCTTCAATGTATGCATACGATTCCCAAGTGTTAAAGGATGAAAACAAAAGGCCCATATTAGTCAATATACCAGAAAAATTCTTTTTTTATCAAACCCTTATAACTGGTGCAACAGGGTCCGGAAAGACAGCGGCGATGAAATATCTGTCGCAATATTTTGTTGAAAAATTAGATACATTAAATGGCCCAGGAGCAGTTTTGGCTATAAATGTAAAAGAAGACGATTTCCTATATATGGATAAATCATCAAAAACAAACAAAGAGGAGATTTTAAAGGAGTGGGAGGCGCTAGGGGAGAGTAGTCATGGTATTGATTCATTTAGAATATACTATCCTGGTAATAATATACCTTTGTCAAAAAATATGGACAAAAATAAGGCTAAAAGTATAACAATAAAAACAAAAAATTTAGATCCTGAAAATTTAAGTGGCATTATTCAAAATCTACCTGCAAAAGGTGCAGAGCAGATAATAGATATATTTAGATATTGGCAGGCTAACGTTATGGGAAAAAGAGGCGAAGGATATAAAATGTCTGATTTTATAAGATATCTTGATGATCCTGCCAAAAATAGGATTTATAAAGTTCTCACAGCTAACGGTGATATATACGAATATACGTTGCATGCAGCAACACTCAATAGTCTAAAAAACGCTTTTGTAACAGCTTCACAATTCTTTGATGTTGAAAATGCCGATGAATTGAAGGCCTCTGACATTTTAGAAAGAAGAAAAATGTCGGTTATAGATCTAAGTCAAAAAAATGCGATAGGGTTTGGGGCTATTTTATTGCGGGATATACTTAATAAAATTTATGAAGAGAAAAGTAATGGAAATTCTAACGTTCCAATTCTTGTGATAATTGATGAAGTTCACGAGTTTTACGGCAATTCTAAGACTTATGAAGCGTTGAAAACACTTGACGCTATAGCGAGAAAGGGAAGAAGCTTAGGGATAGGTGTAATATTCGCCTCTCAAAATCTGGAAGATATCCCGTCAGGTATTAGCAAAGTTGTAAACTCTAAAATTTTCTTTAAAGGCTATTCAGAAAGGGAAAAACGTAAAATTATAAATGATGATGCTTTGGGCCCTGGTTACGCTATCTCTAGAATTTATGGATTAAGTTTTGTAAAAATGATAAAATTTCCTTTACCTTTCGGTGGTCTATATGAAAAATGATGATAATGACATTGGGAATCTATTAAAGGAGTTATTAAGCGAGGAAGAATACGAGGCTCTGAGAAGAGCTTTAGAATATAATAAATCGAAGGGTGATGATTAATTGTTTGAGCTCACGTATAAGAATTTACAAATTAACATCAAAGAAAATTACTCAGAAAGTTATAAAGGTGATAATATATGTATACTTAAGGGGCCTAATGATACCGGGAAAACGACTGCCCTAGCCTTAATAAAACTTGCCTTCTCGAATTTTCAACTAAATCAGATTGATAATGAAACGATGAAAAATAAACTAAAATTAATCTTGAATAATCCAGACTTCGAAATGCATTTGTTAATATCCAGCTATGACAATAGTTTTAGTATTAGAATAGACTATGATAATAATTTAAACCGCGCTGATTATTATATAAATAATCGTCCGACTGGTTATACGCATTTTATCGAAGATATCGAACTTCTGTATGAGGTACCGGGCGAAGCGATTAAAAAATTTCAGGGTATTTTATACGATACAAAAAATAAACTAACTGAATATGAAAAAATATTAATAGCTTACGAGGCACATATTAATGAATTATATGACAAATTAACAAGATACGAACATTCAGAAAAAAGAAAAAACCAAATAACGTCAAAAATACAACAACTAAATGAAAAACTAGAAAGTATTAAATTTATCTATGACCAAGATCTCAAAAAATATCAAGAATTACACAATAAATTCATATATAATAAATATCGAGAATTAGAAATTGATATCTCAATGATAGAATCTAAGATAGATGAATTAAATAGAAATATTAAAAAAGATAAATATAAAAACAGAAAAATAAATAGATATGGAAATGAAGTCCTTAATAAGGCTATGGAAATTTATCAGTTAATTAATTCTGACAAATCCTTATTTGATTCATTGGTATATAAAGATGAAAAATATCGAAATATTTTCGAAGATAAATTAAAACTATTAAATAGTAATAATATTGATGATATAAATTTAGAGCTGATCTCAAGTTTTAATACCTATTTTAATCAAATCAAGCAACAAAATTCTGAAAAATTAAATAATAGCGATGATAACGAATCAGTCTTACAGTATAGATTAGTTGAACAATTAATAGATCTTATAAATAAATATATTGATAAGAATCCTATTATACCAATTTTTGAAAATACAGCGGCTGAGTTTCTTAAAAAATTATATAACGAAGAAGAAAAATTAAAAGTTGCTTATAATCAATATGAAAAAATCGAAAATTTAAACTCTGCATGCGATAATATTATAAAAGAATTGGGTAATTTGACGCTATTATTAAAAACATACGATATGAATAAAGATAAAAATAAAACAAAAAATATAATGAATATTAAAGATGATCAATATAGTGATATCATAGATTATGAATCTTTAATCAAAAAAATGGAAAGCGAGAAAGAAAGACTCATAAAGGAACGAAGCTCGATAGAAGACGAATATAGGCATCTCCCCGAGGCCTATAATAAATACAATTTAGAAATCTTAGGAAAAATTCTAGAGGATGCAAAAAATAAATATGAAGATGATAAGCGAAAAATAGATTCATTAGAGAAAGACATAAATGATCAGAAAATTCTACTAGATAATTTAGAAATAGTTGAAAAACCTTCATGCGATATGACCAAAAATGAGATGGAATTAGAATCTAACCTTTTAGTGCAAATAAAAAAGAAGCTTAAAAATTATAAAGAACTCATCGACCTATTATTAAGTAATAATTCAGAGCAATTTCCTAGAAATACCTCCTCCGATAAGTTTTTTGAGATATTGGGTAAGTATATCGCTAATATCATAAAGTTTATATATCATCTACATGAAAAATATCGCTTATTAGGTATAGATTTTGTTAATCGTGCATACCTCATCGAACCAACAGAGTCTGGTACGGATAGGATATCCTTCGATTCTATTGGAACTGGAACTAGTGCCTTAAATGGGCTTCTTGCTAGGATGCATCAAGACACAAATGGGAAGAAACTTATTATATTAGTTGATGAAATCGGTGATATGGACGATAATAATCTAAAAAATCTAATAAATAATGCAGAGATTGAGATAAAAGCGAATAGACTATTGCTGATGCTTATGACTAGGCCAGATAATAAAAGTAATGATACTAAATCAAAAGCTGTCTGTGAATCTATAAAATTCGATCTAGGTGATAAAAATTATGGAATCGAATGATTTTGATGAGAACATAATAAAGAATTTTCTAGAAAAATTAAAGGAATCAGTTGATGTTAAAAAAATAAATATAATCGATATACTGAAAAAATCATCTACTAAAAGATATGAATATTTTAATGAACTCAAATTAGCTGAATCAGATCTCAATCCTACGGATATTATTGTGTTGTCAAGAGAAAATTTGATTTATAAAAAAGAGAATGAAGGGTATATCATTACATTGAAAACTCTTATACTTATGAAATACGATTCAATGAATGAATTTCTAAATGACTTAAATAAACAGTTTCTAATTGAAATATATAAAAAGAATGCCCTGGAACTTTCATGGGATGAGAAAACGATAATTTTGACGTTATTGGGATTAATGGCATGCGATAAAAAATCGGCCTTTAAATTTGAAACCGATAAAAATGCAGATATGTTTCAGACATGTGCTGAAGACGCAATGAAGTTCTTGCAAGAAAATAATATAATAGATATTCAATATACTGTGGATAAACTATTTAATTACAATGCTAGGGGAGAGCATAAGGTGCAAGCTAAAATGAGTAGGATAAACGATATTGTTATAAAGAGTAGCGGTGTTTATCAAAAAGATAGTAGGGACGGACATTATTTGAATATAATTATTAATAACGATATAAATATTACTAATCTCTATTTAATACTCAGATTAGTTTTTCCTTCCCTTCCAAATAAGCAAGAACTTATAGAACTGTTGAAAAGAATAAATAGTAGAAGGTACGAAATTCTAAGTGATGTAAGTGATATTCCCTTATCATTAAAGCAAAAACTATATGATAGCATACGAATGTGGACTATTAACTGAGGATAATGATATGCGGAATTTAACGCCCCTAAGATTTCCAGGAAACAAAAGATGGTTAGTAGATTATGTAAAAGATTTCATAAGATATCATAATTTGAACAATATAATCGCTGAACCTTACGGGGGAAGCGTATCTATATCTTTTGGATTATTAGAGATGAACATCATTACAAAAGCATATATTAATGATAAAAACCCGATGATTTATGCGTTTTGGTATTCGGTATTTAATTTGAATCAGGAATTAATAGACGAGATAAAAAATTTGTCAAGGGATATCACAGTCGAAAGATATTATGAATTGAAAGAAAATTATAAAAGATTCATTAATTCAAAAATAGGGAATAATGATGCTGATATGGTTGAGTATGCATCTACATTCCTGTTTTTAAATAGAACGTCTTATTCTGGAATAGTTAAAGGTGGGCCTATCGGAGGAAAAAAACAGGAATCCAAATATAAGATATATTGCAGATTTGGAGTAGAGAACATAATAAATAAGATAAATTACTTATATAGATTTAGGAATCATGTAAAATTATATAATTTAGATGGCATAGAATTTATCAAAGAATTTCATAATGAATATCCAAATAGCTTGTTATATATTGATCCTCCATACTTTAAGGCTGGCAAAGATCTTTATGATTTTTATTTCAACGTCGATAATCATATAATGCTTGCCAATCTACTATTGGGCAATGAAATAAGCAATCCGTGGCTTGTTTCTTATGATGACAGCGAATTTATCAAAGAACTATATGCTAAAATAGGTATTTTTTCTGATAGAATGCCAGCTAGAAAGTATAAATATTTGCCTAGGAAATATTCAATTTCTTCTAATAAAAGGAATGCGTATGAAATATTTTTTTCAAATAAAAAAATACCTCCACATTAAAGTGTGTTTCCTAATTCAGTAAGCATAGGTCATGTGCCTCATCTCATTGTAGAAGACAACCTTCATTGCTATCTCCTGAGCAATATTGTCTGCTTTCACTGCCTTGATGATCTCTCCCATTGTTCTCTTCAGGCCTGAGAAGTACATTTCAACAATCCACATTCTACCATAATCATTCTATTCTTTCTATCGATCCTCACCATTCTCTCTTGTCTGTCTTGCAGTCTTTGCCCTTGATGGCGATCCTCTTGAGAGAGCGGATACATTTTCCCTTGGTGGTATTATTGACTTCACATCATTCTCATGGAGAAGGTTATGTATATCCCTGCTGTCATATGCCTTGTCACTCAGAAATGATCTTAGTTTTTTCACAACTCTTTTCAAGATTCATCTACCATGCGGCGAATCGTTTCCATGCTCATCACCTATTATGAATGCCATTACAGAGACGTCACGAATGCTCACAATAACATGATGCTTCTGCCATCCCCCTCTTCCTGTGCCATTTTGTTCCAAGATAGTCTCCTCGTATTGTCATCCTGAACCTTGTTGAGTCTATTGCACCATCATATCTCATTGCTATCATTGCTTGACTCGTTATGGCATATCGAGCTAATTTCCCTTATCTACATCCACTTCTTGATACACTTCAATCTGCGTAAAAAGCTATTTGTAATTTTTTTGATCAAAGGCCTTGCCGTAATTTTAACCTGATTACATCTATCTCAGAACAAACAGCTTTGAAAAAGCGCATCTAATGCGAAACGTTATGATCAATATTGTCTTATACCCTGCAGATGAGCTTTTTTCAATGGAAATTCTTATAATACTCCCTTATATTGTGTTGTAGACTATTAACTCTACAGCCTGAATAACGTTATTCTCGCTGATCTCAGGCACGCCCTCATGACCAGGAAAGTCCGGATGCGTGATCTCCTTGGTGTAATGGATGTCCTCGAGGAGGCCGTGGCATATACCATCCAGATATGGTTTCAAGATGCTATCTACATTTTGGGCGTTTCCCGATATGTATTCCCTTACCTTGGCATTTAATAGCGCATTCGATTCGTATTTTTTCCAAAGTTCGATCGCCTTCTTCTTCATGGCCGCGTAGTCTAGATCATCTATTATGTATATCTCATCGCCCTCTCTTGCAAATACCTTCCTGCCGCAAGATCCAATAACATGAACTGGATCGCAGAGTATCTCGCCACGATAGCCAGTGGATCTTATCTTCTCCCTTATGGAATCGATGTCAGCGTACTTCGAAAAGGAAATGCTGGATAAATCATCGAATGTCATCAGTCCTTGAGTCAATTCAGTCTTTAGATCATGTTCTATGTCCTCAATTGTCTCTTCGTCCACTTCCGCTGTGAAGATATCTATAATACGATCCTCAAACTGTATGAGACTCAACAATGAATCGTGTTTGATTTATACCTTCAGCGGTTTCTTTGCATCTATTTTATTCTTCGTTATCCGCATGTAGAACCCTGCAAGCCTCAATTTCTCCCTTATATAATGAATATCGATGCTCTGCGGTACGTATATCTCCATGTCCTTGGAATCGATCGGAAAGCGATTTCCCCATATCCTCATTATCACGTATCTCAGCATCTTGAATGTGCGGTCATCTATGACGTAGGGAAAGATGCCAGAAGCCGCTGGCATCTTCATTCTCTCTATCTCTTCTCTTTCGCTCTCCTGTTTCCTCCTCATCTCTTCGGCCTGACTCTCCCTCTCCGCGGCTTCCTTTGCTCTCTTCCTCTCGATCATTAATTCCTGGATCTTCTCATCGATCCTCCTATCGTTGATTTTTCGTTCTATGGCATGTCTCAGGCTCTGTACGGAGGCTATCTTCATCTTCGCCGCTATCTCGGCTGGCTTAAGCCCGAAATCGTACAGCTCCATTATTTTTTTCATATCGTAGGATTTGCCTCTTGACATTATAATGCAATAAAATGATGCAATATTAATTTTGCATTATCGTTGCATTATTTTTGCATCAAAGTTGAACTAAAATTGCATTATTCCATGAACATGCCATGAATTTATTCCTTAATATCTATTAAAAATAAGCGCATGCAACCGTCCATGACTTTCCAGAAACTGAAAATTTTGGTCTAAAAGATTCGAGTATTTTTAGCGAACTATTTGATGCAATTTTTTATCAAGATCAACTGTCATGCATAATCTGGGCATGCAATATTCAAAACGATTATATGTTTCAGACTCTTTTAGATAGTCTATAACATAGTGTATCTGGCGATATACAGCCACCGCCACCGCGTTTCAGACTCTTTTAGATAGTCTATAACCCCTGGTAATTCGCTCATAGGAGGGCGAACCCACATCAAATTCCCTGTTGAAAATTTTCACCTCTACGCTGATCCTTCGTGAGGGGATGTCAGTTATAGATATCCTGCGGAGTTTTTCCATTTTTTCATCCTTTCTTGAGAACCATCTGATAATTCCCATAGAAACAATAACAGCAAAGACTTTTAAAGTTAGCGTTTATGTCAAAACCACATACTTCATTCCATCATCTCAACTCAGTTTCGCCCCGCAGTTCATGCAGAACTTGACTTCTTCAGGATTCTCGTATCCGCATACCGGACATATTTTCGTCTTCTCGCGGTAGTGCATCATCATGCGCTGCACTTCAGAATTGGTCCATGCGACCTCGATGCGAACTTCAAAAGGAGATCAAGGAAGAGATTGAATCCCTTCACAGCAAGTCAATATTCAGGACGATAATTATTGTCTCTGTTCCATGGCTAAATTCATTCCAGTCCCAATTGGCTATAAATAGTAGATTAAATAATGATAATTTTATTGGGTAAAGCTAAATCCAACATAAAACTTTTATCGAGTAATGAATGTCCTATGTATAAATGAACTCTGATAGTCTAAGAATTGGAAAGATTAGCGAGGAGGAAGAGCAAAACAATGTATATCCGTTGATAATCCTAAACCATGATGTGAATAAATACAAACCACTTTACATAAACTTCAATCGCACTTGTACCTGTCCTCCGAATCATCTCAACTGCCTAAGTGCAAAAGAATGGCTTAAAAGACAGGTCGGAATATGGGAATTCTTTTACGAAAAGAGAGATATTAGGGATAAGGAGATCCACCCCGCTACCTTCCCAATCTCGTTAGCAAGACAGGTAATTGAATTATTTACTCATCAGGGCGAACTCGTATTAGATCCCTTTGTTGGGAGTGGAACAACTCTTGTGGCAGCTCAGGATTTAAATAGAAATGCGGTTGGTTTTGATCTTCAAGAAAAATATATTAGACTATCTGGAGAAAGGTTAGCAATACAGAGGATATTCGGCAGCTCAAAGCAAATTGCTATTCAGGATGATGCGAGAAATATATCTGACTATCTTCTGGATAATACAGTTAGCCTCATATTTACGTCTCCGCCATATGCGAATCTTCTTAATAGAGAAAGAAAGAACAAATCAAGGAGAATGAGGAATAATAGCCAGCTTGGAAGAATAGAACAGTATTCCCAGGATCCAAGAGATTTAGGAACACTTCCTATAGAAGACTATACCAGGGCTATGGGAGATATTTTTGAACCACTTCTAAAAAAACTTAAGCCTAAAGGCCATTGTGTTATTAATGTTCCTGATATGTGGTGGGAAAATAAGCGAATAGCGATTCATGTCCATCTCATAAATGAAATGACGGCAAGAGGTTATGAGCTAAGAAACATAATAATATGGGATAGGAGAAATATAGTGAATCAGATGGGTATTTTTGGATGGCCAAACAATTATATTACGATGGGAGTGACCTTCGAATATCTTCTTGATTTTTGGAAGCCAGATAAGGGGGTAAATGAAGATGATAATTTACACAAAGAATGAGCTGATAGAGAGACTAAGGGAAATAAAGAATATGGGCTATGTTGATTGTACCAGACCTGCTAATGACGGTTGTGTTGGAAATACTCTAGAAGATCTTCTTGGGATTGAAGAGAACAACATACCTTTGGCTAACAGCGGAGAATGGGAATTAAAAGCGCAGAGAGCATCAACCAAATCCCTTATAACACTCACTCATTTTGAGCCATCTCCAAGGTCTGTTGAATTTGTTTCAAAGGTATTACTTCCTTATTATGGGTGGCCTCACGAATCAATAGAAGGAGAAATGAGTTTTAGACAGACACTCAAAGCAACTGAAAGAACGGATAGAGGTTTCACTATAATCGTTAATTATAGCCAGAGGAGGGTGGAGGTATCGTTTGATGCAAGCAAAGTAGACATGAGACATTCCGAATGGCTTAAAACGGTTGAAAAAAGGGTTGGTTTGGGAGAATTGGATCCGCAACCTTATTGGGGATTTGATGATCTTTTCCATAAGTTTGGATCAAAAATGCCAAACTGTATTTATGCGAGAGCTGAAGTTGAGATAGGATCGCCGATAGAAAAAGGACGTATTGATGGGAGAATCTCAAACAACGAAAGGTATTGGTATTCTGAAATATACATGTGTTCTACTCTTGATCAAGATAAGATCCTAAGAGCAATTTCCGATGGAATCATTTACGTAGATTTTGATGCCAGAACCCATCATAATCATGGTACAAAATTCAGAATGGAACAAGGTTATCTCCCGATGCTATATAAGAACGTTTTCAAGATTGAATAAGATAATTCACTTATTTAACAATATATAACCACTTCGATCCAGTTAGCACGATTAAGAGCATTTTATTTGCAACATTAACCAAAATTTTTGTATAGCTTTATTTCTACATTAAATGTTCATAAGCGAAGATCTCAATGCGGATCTATTTTTAAGTATCGTTATTGTAAAACCAGAATGAGTATTATTGAAGAGTTATGCCTGAATAAAAATGAAGAGGAACCGTAATGGCAATTTTTAAGTATCTTTCAGGCTTTATTATAGCGTCCCGAAAGTTGTGTATTTATAAAGGATACCTCTTCTGGAACATTTCCCTGATCTCGTCCTTGCACTTATAGAATCTCCTCAACATTCTCTGCGACTATGCCTCATTGATCTCTGCCGATCTCAGGTGGATGACCTTCATTGCACTCTCCTCTGTTGGCAGGGAATCAATGATCTCTATTCTCCGCCGGATCTCCTTGTTCATGCGTTCCATGATGTTGGTGGAGTGGATTGATCTCCTTATGGGTTCAGGATAATCATAGTACTTGAGCAATATACTCAGGTTCTTCTCCATATTGTAGACCGGCTTTGGGTATTTCAAGGACCATTTATTGTTGAAGGCAGTGAACTTATTCATCGGTAATACTTCCCACATCAGATGCAATACGAGATTCCTTTGAATCGCATGGATTCGCCCATATAGCAGCAACCTTTGCAAGGGATATACCAAATAAGAGGATGCCTCTAAGAAACAGCCCAACTAATGTATCCGGTGAAACATCAAGCACGATGCTTAAGGAACATATCATTGTTATGCAAAAGAGCAATAGCTTGAGCTGCCCCTAGCTGAATCTTCTAATTTTCCGTTCAGCGAAGAGACTTATGCATGTACAGGTATATTCTGTACAGATTCAGTAGTGTAATATCCGCAGGCGACCATTTAGACTGCGAAAGTCCTATTTCTATAAGCTCTGCAAATTTTTCATTAAATTTTTATCATTAGCTGAAATGCGTGCATCTACTTCAAAAAGTAAAGCCTACTTCATACACTTAACTTTTCTGTAAGAAGAGGATTAGATTAATCTCAGTTAGTTAAGTCTTTGGGTCTTTGATAGTTATCAACTAGATCCATAAGAAAAGATACAGTTTCCATCAAAGCATCCTCTGCTTCTTGGCAGGACGTCCATATTTTATAGCCAGGAATTGAGGATATATCACTCTTTTTTCCCTTCAATACATCTTCTAGAATACCCCTATATTTTTTGAGCCATTCTTGGTTTTCACGTAACTGTCTTTCTCCTATGTGAGCAGCAAAATTACCTAATTTTCGCGCTTTAGTGTTTATGTTGTTAAGTCTGTTCGAAAGATTAGGAAATATATTTCGGGCTTCTTTACTCAATGCGCCCCAATATACATCTTTTAGTTCATGATTTTCATCTAGAAAACTTTCGGGTGGAGCTAAAACTAAAGTCGTATTCCCTTTTTGGTCTGTTTTTTTTACGTAGGTGCAAGCTAAATATAAGGAACTATCTATAGCGGCGCGGCAGAGCATCGCAACACCCTCGTAAATTTTATTACTTAAGGAATCCATGGCCTCTAATATAAGTCCTATGCTTAATTCAGCAAATGGAACTTCTACATTTCTAAGCTTATCAAAATATTTGTAAACAATTTCCTGTATTTTATCTGGATAAATATACCGTTCAGGAGCCAGTTCAAGTAGCTCAAAGACATATTTTTTGCCTTCGTATTTCAGCATGATATTTTCAGGCGGATCCGAGCCGGCTGGTATACGTATTCTTATAGAGAAGGATTCACCATTGCGATCATCTTCTAAGAACTCAGGTTCTGGAAAGTATTTTTTCAATTCTCTTTTTAGATCTTCTTCAAGCAAATCGCAAGCATGAGCGTACTTGGATATATCAATATTCAGAGTAGCGCCGTATGTAACGACTAGTTTCTCTTCCATAGGAACCACATATAAATTATATATAAAAAATTCAATTTTTATTCTCTGCTTATAATTGAAGGATTGGCTATTTCCAAGTTATTAGCGTCGAAACGCTCAAGGCGGATCGTATCTAATGGTGGAATTTTTAAATTAGAAATTAAAAGTTCCCTGATTCCACGCTTTAAGTTCCCTGCTTGATAATCCGTGAAAATATAATCATGCATTTCATTTTTATATAGGTTATATATAAAATTCGAGTCGTCGTAGCTTACCAACCATGGGACCTTCAATTTCACCACAGCATCTGCTAGATCTTTATGTTCTTTATCTGTAAAATAATTCCTATAAAGAACCTTTCCAGCATTATAATATGGTGGATCTATATAGAAAAAGCTCCTATCCCTATATTCCTCGATATTAAATTTTCTTATTAATTCAATGCCATCATCTTCTCTTATGGTAATTCTGTCAGAGAATTTCCCTATATCATTGATTTTTTTGATAATTCTATCTACATTAAACCTGCAATTCAAAGAATATTTTGAAATCTGTCTCTTACCACCTATTGGTCCTGCCTTTATTATACCGGAATAGTTTACTCTGTTGTAGAAAAGAAAGGCCAATCCTATTTCTATCGTATCATATTTCGTATATGCATCTTCTTCAAGGTACTTTTTGAAGTTATACCATGTCTCCATAGATATGTCTAGAGATCTTACCGCATCGATAAATTCCTGATTATGAAATAAAATGGACTTCCAGAATGCGACTATCACAGGATCTTTCTCACATATGACTGCGTGGTCAGCGAAACCATCTTTTAGGATTCCTATTGAAACGGACGCGCTGCCGCCGAAAGGCTCGAATATGGTACCCAACTTGATATTATGAAAAGTAAGGAATCGTTCAACATACGGGAGTATCCATGTTTTACCTCCAGGATACCTAAGCGGAGTTACTGTCGGTTTCATATTGATATATCACCATCTAGGCCTAAACCTTTCGGTTAGGAAGAATTTGTAAGTATTGTTCTAAGAAGCTCCCTCGTCGTCCCAGCGATCCTTCTAATTTCTTCCGCAGTGGGATCTATCCATCTTCCATGCACGATTGCATTCATGTATTGCCTATGATCGTTCTGTATCTTTTCAAGAACTTTCTTGGCTTCAGAATAATCAGAGAATAGTTCTTTCACATTTTTTATTGAGAACTTCAGCAGGTCAGCAAGATCAACGTAATCTTTACCTCTTTTGTATTCACGTTGTAATTTTTCGGTTAATTTCTTATAATCTATCCTATATAACAAGGCTGATTCAAGGAGAGCCCTGATCAGCAGGACACCAGAAGCCGGTCTATCGGTCATGTTATTCTTAGCTAATTCGTAGGTAAGACGTCTTAATCTAGGATCTTGCACGGTTATGGCATTCAATAGACTATGGAAATACTCTTCTGGTTTTGCTCGTTGACTTGATTTTGTTGTTTTTACCTTTGTCCTTGTGTTCCCATTTTCATTATCCTTTGATTTTTCAGGCATCATAGATGTATTTGAAGCGCTATTATGGTCTCCATCTTTCACCTTAATAGCGTTGTTTTTATCATATTCTTGTAACCATTGCAATATATACGCTTTAACTTGGGACTTAGCGGTACGTGTTGTTATCTTTGGTTCGTTGTTTAAAAACATTGATCTTGTCAGTTTCATTATGACATATTTAAATTTTTCAGCATCTATTGTTGTTTGAACGTTATAGTGATCATCAAAGGTCAAACCTAACATATTTTGGATCTCGGAAGACATTTGGTATGGTAAAACAGAAACTTCAAGGTCGTTATTTAGCAGTTGTCGCCTCTCCGATTGATCCCATGAGGATATATCTCTGATATATTTGATCAGAGCGTAGTTTTTAAGACTTTGTTCAATCGTAGTACGGTCTTCACCAAGTATTTCACTAACCTTATCTACATTCCAATATTTCTGGAATTCCTTATAATCCCTTCTCCATTTAGAGAGGTAGGACCATTTCTTTATTTGGTATTTAGTATGTCTGGCAGTTATGATCTTCTGGGCTGATTCTCTGTCTGGAGAAACTATAACCTCAAAATTTTTTAATCTATCCAGATCTATGCCAGAATCTCTAATTATAGTTTTAATTTCGTCTTGATATTCAAATGGTGCATAATTTGTATCAAGCATACATTGCGCAGCACATACTCTTCTATTTCCTTCAAGAACTATATACTTGCTTTCATCCTTGATAACAATTATATTTTCACCAACATAGAAACCAGAATTCTCCGCTATTGATTCTATCAAATCCATTATTTTCTCGTGTTCAAATAAAGCACGTATAATATCAGGCTGACTTGCGTCTGATTTTAAATCCAATCTAGGATTGTCTGGATCTAATAGTATATCAACAGTCTTCACTATTTCCTTTGGCCATTGCGGTTTGCCTATTTCGGGCAGCTCAATTTCATCAATATCCTCATCTCTTTCCTTTATCTTGTCCACTTAAATCACCTATATATCCCATCTGATTAAATTCGATTTACTATAGTTAGATCGAGTAAATACTTTTTATTACCTTTCAGTTTCTAAATGAAATCTTCTGATCTAGTCTAGCCTTGCTTTGTAGTTGATGCAGATTTTCGTCTCTTCACCGAGTCTGCAAGTATCATGCACTTAGCTTCAAGATGCTAGAATCTCTATCCATTGTTGGTCGAACCTGTGATATAGCCTGCAGCACTTGAAAGTGTTTAGTGTATGCTACCATCCAGCAGCCTTATGCTGTCATCTTTATTAACCTCGACAGTTAAGAGCCTTCCCTTATATCTGTAGCAAAGCCTCGTCTTTGGTTGAAATATACCATTGCCGGCTTGTGGCTTGGATTTGTATGATTTCGCGGATGCGTCTTGCATTTTGGTCTCATTAAAATCTAAATGGATCGGCATATTTTTATTTTTCTGAATTTAAATAAATTTTCTCCATTTATAATTTTGCATAAATTTTTAATTTTATTTTTACCTGAAAAATAATT
>NZ_QJSM01000046.1 GCF_003205235.1 Thermoplasma sp. Kam2015
ACATTTCCGAGGGATAGCTCATCTCAATGTTTATCCATACAGGTTCGCCAGTTATGAAGTAAGGACCGATCTCAAGGATAGGTGTAACGAGGATGTGATCGGTTGTGTTGAAATCGGAGACCCAGTAAACTGGAACTCTATTGGGTCCGTACTGCATCGAGCAGTTTGCGTAAGTTATGCTCCCGGGCGGTTCATACGTGTAATTTCCAGGACAGGATATCGGGAGTGGGCCGGTCGATAAATTGGAATTGTAAAGACCTGACAGCACGAATATTTTCCCTGACCCGTATGTCAAGAAGTTTGTTCCAGTTATAACATTCGATCCGTAATGAACGGCAAAAAAATTGCCTGGCCAATCGTTGAGTATGCCCACCGGCATGGAATACTTACCATTGTATGCTGACATGCTGAAGTTGAAGTAGTTTATTTCGAGGAAGAGATGGTCGAAATAGCTATCGCTTCCCTTCTTAAAATCCATCGTAACCCAGTTAATGTAAGTAGCGCTCTGATCATAGCCTGGAGGGCTGTTCAGATCGGTTATACCTGCGTTGCTTCCTATCTCAGCCATCCATTCCCCGATGCTTACTGGTGTTATGCTATAGGTGAACGGCTGTCCCATAACGATGAACGTTATATTGAAAGAATCGTTGAATGGGTTGTACGCTTTTAGACGTGATCCATAGCCAGGATCATAAGATAAGCGCTTATCCGAAAGATGAGGCTCGTAGCTCCAGCTGATCAGCAAAAATACTATTATCGCCATAACGATCATTCCAACAATTCTAACATTTCTTTTATCCATGGACATGCTAAATACCTCTCAGTAATTGGTCTCATACGTTGGAGCCGGGCATATGATCATCCATACTGATGCGCCATAGGTCTGTCCGTTTGTCGCGTAAGACGAACCCGTTATCTGCATATTGGTCGTGAAATTGAGGTATCCTATGTAGGGCATATTTGATGAACCGCCTAGATCGTCGTAGTAAAGCCAGTTATATTGTCCGGAAAATATGTAGCTCACCTTAAATTCTGAATCGAGGAATCCGTAGCTGACTCCAATTGCCTTGTACTGATCGTAGCGATCCAAATCTATTCCAGGGCAACCATATATAACCATAGCAATCACGCCTCCCCCAGCGGTTTTTTGAACCCCCATGGTGCCAAGAAAGAATTGCTTACGTGTATCGGCTTCAGATAGATGTGTATGAATCCGATCTCTACGATTGGTATGAATTCAAGAGAGTAGTTTATGTAATAATACATGTTTATAGCAGTAAAATTACCTATTGTGAAGTTGTAGGGTATATACGCTGGCGGATCTGTAATCATAAGGGCCGTATTATTTAGCCATTGTGGTATGTATTCATACTTCTGCACGGAGCTCGCATTGATTATGGTGATGTCGTTGTATTTCACGATAAGGTTCCTGATCGAAAAGGAGAAGCCGGTAACGGGGAATGATAGGTTCTGACCAATCTCGGCAACTACCTCGTTACCGGAGAATCCACCCAATGGATTCTCAGTTTTTTCCAATGATTCAACAATGGAGGAGACGTAAAATATAAACTCCGCATTGCTGCTACCATAGGATACATTTATCACACTCGTGACGTTGGATACGAAAGACTGAAACGTACGTGTAATATTGTTAGGTATATAATAGGTGTATATTTCCGTATAACCGTAGGTGGGGTAATTGGTCAGCAGTTTCGATTCGGAAACTGGTCGAAGCGATAGGACAGGCGGCTTCGATTCAAGCTCGTAGATGAAGAAGCCTGCGAACAGAACAATAATGGTAAGTATAATTGTTGCAATCCTTCTTGCTTTAACCTGCATTCATAATCACCTTATGGGTTGCTGAGGCTGTAATAGGCAAGGTAGAAAGGTATATCAAGAGCTGGGCCGGTAAACAAGCCGTCATGATTCAGCGTTATTCCCATCTTAACACAATGACTCATATCGTTAAGCATGAATATCCTCATGAAACGGCTACTTTGTGAATTCCAAGGGACACATGCACTTCCCTCCCGGAGAAACTCACCGCCTCATTTCCCTCTCTGTAGACTGCGGATGGAATCGGTGCTGCGGATACAGCGTGCGGAATCATCGCCATCATTGCGAATACAATGGAGGCGATCAACGCTTTTTTCAGAACATCATTTATCATCATGAATCAAAAATATTATTAATATTTAAATTTTTTTAAAAAAATATTCCTGTGTTGTGATAGTATACAACATGCATAATTAACGCCCCAATATGTATCACTATCCAGGCCGTTTGTTTGAATGTTCAATCTACAGAGCCTCTCGGTGATACGATGTCCATATCATCTTCCGTGAGTTTACTATTGTATTCATCTAAATAATAACATTAAGAGATGAAAATTTAAATAAAATTGTCTCATATTTTCATGATATTGCATGGCGAGGGATAAGATTTTCTCCATCGTACTTGTCATTATACTTGTCTTCGCTGCATTCTTCTCCTTCGCCTACTTTGCCTCTCATCCACAAACACAGCTTCATAGGAAGAACCTGGATCTCGGACCGCGTGTAAACTATTACGTGTACGATGATCCGATAACAGATATAGCGAATGCATCGAGGGAATTATCAATCATCAACA
>NZ_QJSM01000047.1 GCF_003205235.1 Thermoplasma sp. Kam2015
ACATTTCCGAGGGATAGCTCATCTCAATGTTTATCCATACAGGTTCGCCAGTTATGAAGTAAGGACCGATCTCAAGGATAGGTGTAACGAGGATGTGATCGGTTGTGTTGAAATCGGAGACCCAGTACACAGGGACCCAATAGGGGGCAGACGATCCGTATTCCATATTGCAATTTGCATAAGTTATGTTTCCCGGGCCCTCCTGCGTAAAGTTGCCGGAACAGTACTCCGGTGTAAGTGTCATATTCGAATTAAAGAGGCCGGATATCATGAATATTTTCCCGGATCCACCTGTGGTGAAGTAACGGCCAGCAGTGAGGTTTGATCCGCTATACACATTGAACACAGGGCCATGGTACTCGGTCCCCGATGTCGTTATGTCTATGGGTATTGATGAATCATCATAATAGGCAGATATGTTGAATTCAAGGCTGTCAACCTTGAGCAGTATATGGTCGAAATAGCTGTCGCTTCCATGCGTCAGATTCATGACCACCACATTGGTGTACATGATAGGACCAGCTGCTATACCGGCTAGATCAATTATATCGGCGTTGAAGTCCATCAAAATGAGCCACGCCCCGAGGTTGAGGGCCGTTATGGTGTATGTAGCTCTCTGCCCCATTATGGTGAATGTTACGTTGAACGAGGGAGAGCTTTCAAGTGGACGGTAAGTGCTGTTGTATAACAATGAATAACTAGGCACAGGCATAAAGTGTGACAGGGGAGGCGTGCTGGATGCCTTTGGCTCATAATCCCAACTGATTACGGAAACCGAAAAGATAATAGCTATGACAATCACCACCGCTGCTATTCTTTTCCACATTGTCATTGACCTTCATCACCTCATATATCTGTAGTATACGTTAGACCCGGGCTTATCATCATGAATCAAAAACATCATTAATATTTAAATTTTTTTTAAAAAATATTCCTGTGTTGTGATAGTATACAACATGCATAATTAACGCCCCAATATGTATCACTATCCAGGCCGTTTGTTTGAATGTTCAATCTACAGGGCCTCTCGGTGATACGATGTCCATATCATCTTCCGTGAGTTTACTATTGTATTCATCTAAATAATAACATTAAGAGATGAAAATTTAAATAAAAATGTCTCATATTTTCATGATATTGCATGACGAGGGATAAGATTTTCTCCGTCGTACTTGTCATTATACTTGTCTTCGCCGCATTCTTCTCCTTCGCCTACTTCGCCTCTCATCCACAAACACAGCTTCATAGGAAGAACCTGGATCTCGGACCGCGTGTAAACTATTACGTGTACGATGATCCGATAACAGATATAGCGAATGCATCGAGGGAATTATCAATCATCAACA
>NZ_QJSM01000048.1 GCF_003205235.1 Thermoplasma sp. Kam2015
CCTGAAGTACTCAGATGTACCGGGCACTTCGATGTTCCTTGAGGCATTCAGATCCGCATGGAGTTCGAAGCCACAGTTCAGGCATTTGAATACCGAGCCATGCCTGTTGTTTTTATTTACATAGCCACATTTCGAACACTTCTGTGATGTATATTTCGGATTTACATATACCACCATTTTACCAGCATCCTCTGCCTTGTATCCTATGAACTTCTGCAGTTCTGCTGGAGACCATGATCCAAGCATCCTCCTGAATTCCCTGCCATGACCGTTATGCTTCATACCCGCTGGATTTAACGCCTCAAGTGCAAATGCATCGTAGGGAAGCGAAACGATCTCCTTTGAGATCACATGATTAACATCACGCACGAACCGTCTCTCTCTTCCGCCTATTTTCTTCAATTTCCTACGAGCGGAACGAGTGCCTGCGTGCTGCAATCTTCTCTTTAAATACTGATATCTACCCTTCACCTCCCTCAGATGCCTGCTGTTGAAAAACGTGTTATTTGACAGCACAGCAATATTCTTTATGCCTCTGTCTATTCCCAATACCTTCACATTTTCTTTCTTAATCACCTCTTTATCTGGAATTTTTACCTGAACCATTATGAATATTTTCTTCCTCCTCTCATCTATTACAACTTGTGCGTTTGTGTATTCACCCCTGTATTTATCGATCAGGGGCGAATGAGCCACTGGATATACCAGCCTGCCCTGTACTGTTGTCAATGAAATTGTATGTGAATCGGGATAGAACTTGAATGTTCTGTTATCATACCTTATTGCGAGTGATTTTCTCTTTATTTTCTTCTCAATTTCTGTTGCTTTCAATGCTTCAGATGCCGTATCCCTTGCCGTCTGAACAAGTGCAGATGGAAGAGTGGGTATCCTTCCCCTCACCTCTCTGTATGTGCCTCTATTGAGTTTGTTCTTGTTGAACGTCTTATTCTCAAAACCATAGTCCAGAACTATCTGGCATGCGTTCCTAAACTGCTTCGCTGTTTCGATCAATGGTCTATCGTATGGTAGTTTCAGTTTAATAGTTCTGAACATCTATTATTAATATAGCAAACTTATCAATAGGATTTTCGGTTGGGGGAAGTCCGTGTATCTCCTGTCCGAAGAGAGAGTTTTACTGCTTCCCCCAAACTCCTAACCTTTCTATAAA
>NZ_QJSM01000049.1 GCF_003205235.1 Thermoplasma sp. Kam2015
ATCTCTTGTACGAAGAGGGAGTTTTACCACTTCCCTCAAACTTACAGCTTTGTTTATAAACATACATGATGCGTCAGGCCATGAGGTAGGATATCATACTGTCCACGTAGGATGCCTGCTGCATTATCACCGAAGCTGCCTTTCCCTTTCCCGTACTCAGTTCCTGCATGACCTGATCCGCGGCCATGTTGGAAAGATAAGACGGAGAATAGGATGATCCGATCTCAACGTATTCCCCGTTCACGATTATGAAGGGCAGGCTCTCCTGCGGATCGTATCTCTCGAAGGTGGAGTTCATGCTTGCATTCAGGTACGATATCCTTTGCCATGTCTCGTTGTACAGTTCGATGCCATGGAATACGACGGTAGGTGATGTGTAAGTCGAGTTCATCAGATCTATGCCTGGTGTGTTGGGAAAGACGTCGCCGTTGTACGAATGCACGTACTGTATCGATGACCACGATCCGTAATCCAGAAGGGCGTAGTAGATCACCCAGCTCTCAGCATCGCAGTATGGGCATGCCTCAGACCCGATGAACACTATTGTGACCTTTGCGGACCGCGAGATGTGAAAGGTCACCGGATGGAAAGATCCAAAACTGGGCTGTGGCCTCGGCCCAGTCATGGAGACCTGCGTTGCGTGAGGAATCTCCTCGTAGTATACTAGGAAGACGAGCAACGCTATAACTGCAACAGCAGCAATGATCCTTGCGATCCTCATCTACCTCATGCCTCCGTCACCCAGTATTTGAACATTTCCGAGGGATAGCTCATCTCAATGTTTATCCATACAGGTTCGCCAGTTATGAAGTAAGGACCGATCTCAAGGATAGGTGTAACGAGGATGTGATCGGTTGTGTTGAAATCGGAGACCCAGTA
>NZ_QJSM01000050.1 GCF_003205235.1 Thermoplasma sp. Kam2015
TTGAAGAGATGAGGAAGCAGAACATCGACGTCACGCTCAGAACGGTTGAGATCAGGCTTGACAACCTGATGGCCAAGGATCTGGTCACCAGGAAGAAGGACGACAAAAGAGGGTACAGTTACAGCCTGAACGGTAAGATCATCAAAAGATAATTGGTGGCGTCAGCCCCTCCGAAGCTTTAGCGGGGAGCAGCTGACTCTTTTAGGGATAGGAGATGCCTTTTGAGCTTCACCGCATCATCGTATAGGTCCTTGTCGTCGGCCATTACAATATCCTCCCATTGTATCTCCAGATCCTCTCTGACTTTATTCACCAGTCTGTTGAAATCTGCATCACTCTCGTGAATGGAAATGAGATCATCGTCCACGTTAAAAAAGCCGTATTCATCATATTTGACTATGAATGACAACGGCCTTCTAAACCGGATCGTTTTCTCCTCTGCTTCAATTTCAGAAATATTGAGAAGGAAATCGATTGTCTCACTAGAGAATTGGGCTGTCCCAATTGCCACAGATATGGTTCCGCTTTGCGGGATCCAACCGGCTTCGCCGTAGGCTTCAATCATCTTTTCCACCTGCTTATCGTGGATGATACAAAAAAATATGGGAAGACAGTTCATAAATCATTCTATTAGGGGAAGTCCGTGCATCTCTTGTACGAAGAGGGAGTTTTACCACTTCCCTCAAACTTACAGCTTTGTTTATAAACATACATGATGCGTCAGGCCATGAGGTAGGATATCATACTGTCCACGTAGGATGCCTGCTGCATTAT
>NZ_QJSM01000051.1 GCF_003205235.1 Thermoplasma sp. Kam2015
ACAAAGGTCTTATCATCATTGTCCTTTACTAGTTCAATTGTCAATTTCTGCAGTCTATCCCTTATGACATTTCTCTGCCTGTGCTTTGCCTCCTTTAATTTTCTATCCCTTTTTGCAGGATTCCTGATATGCCTCTGAATCTTTGTCCTTTTTCTTGCATAATCCCTCTGTGCCTTTGCTATATGGGATGTATCTATTGTATCTGTTTCAACTATCTCATCGTCTTTTATAACAGTATAATCAATTGTTTTAAAATTCAAATCAAATCCGATTATATTGTTATTTATCAATGGTTTGTCATCAGTTCCGGTAATGAATGTTATGCACACCTTTTTATCCGTCAACAATACCTCTGATATTTTATATTTCGAATATTCATTGTATTTTTTATTCTTTGTTATAATTGGTATGTATTCATACTCATTTGGCCTTATCGTGATCCTTAATTTATTATCCTCTATTCTTATTAATTCTGAATCTATTCTCATTGCAAGTCTTTCGGCCTTTATTATTTTCAATTTCTTGTTGTTCTTCTTATAAGACCTTAATATTGCTATAGCAGTCCTGCACACTGGATTTATATGGTGTTTGGCGTAATCAATATTGTTATCATAATATTTCTTTAATGATCTTCTAAGGGTAATGGGGGATGGCAGTTCATTGTTGTTGGATTTGGCTATCGAGTATGCATTTATTATAGCCTTATTTATTA
>NZ_QJSM01000052.1 GCF_003205235.1 Thermoplasma sp. Kam2015
TATGTCCAAGACAATGTCGATTGTTCTGGCCTCCGGAACAATAGATAAGATAGCGGCCGCAGGTGTCATAACATCCGGTGCGGTTGCCAATGGAATCGACGTCAACATCTTCGTAACGTTCTGGGCACTCATGAAGTTCAGGAAGCATGACGATACTGTTAACAAGCTGAGCTACGATGGATCGGAGATAAGCGATATGGTCATGAAGAGGATGTCCGAGAAGCATATACAGAGCGGTATAGAGATGATAAGGAACGCTAAGGAGGTTGGAAACGTCCATGTGTACGGCTGTGCACTCATGGCAGACGTCATGGACATAAGGAAGGAGGATCTCGATCCCATGGTCGAGGACGTGATCGGTGTGGGAGAGTTCGTCTCGATGACCGAATCATCCTACACGACCATATTCATATGAGGTGATACAATGGATGTGAAACCGGATCGTGTCATAGATGCGAGGGGCAGCTACTGCCCAGGACCGCTCATGGAGCTGATAAAGGCCTACAAGCAGGCGAAGGTTGGAGAAGTCATATCCGTGTACTCCACGGATGCAGGAACGAAGAAGGATGCGCCTGCATGGATACAGAAGTCAGGCCAGGAGCTGGTCGGAGTATTCGACAGAAACGGATACTACGAGATTGTGATGAAGAA
>NZ_QJSM01000053.1 GCF_003205235.1 Thermoplasma sp. Kam2015
TCACAAACCAGCAGTGTTCTATTGATAATGGAATATTAAAATTCCCAAAAATCATGGATCTGGAGGTGAAGACAAGATTAGATGATGTAGATCTGAGGGAAGTGCAGATTATACCATTGGGCATCGGCTATGATGTGGAGATAGTATATTCTAAAGAGATATCAGACGTATCGGAGTTAAGTCCTAAGAGAATACTGGGCATCGATATTGGTGTGAGGAACATCGTAACCATTGGAAACAACATATCCGAAAAGGGTATTGCTGTCAAGGGCGGTGTTCTGAAATCAATAAACCAGTATTTCAATAAAGAGTTATCAAGATTGAGATCGATCAGTGACAGGCAGAGGAAAAACAGAGAGAATACAAAAAGGATAAACAGGCTGTATTTAACAAGGAACAGAAAAATAAAGGATATCATGCATAAACTATCAAAAGCAGTCATAGAATATGCCATGAATAATAGAATCGACACAATTGTAATAGGCCATAACAATGGATGGAAGCAGTCTGTGGATATCGGTAAGGAGAACAACCAGAACTTTGTGCAGATACCTTTCAATATGCTCATACAGCAGATTAAATACAAAGCAGAAGAGAAAGGGATCAATGTCATGATACAGGA
>NZ_QJSM01000054.1 GCF_003205235.1 Thermoplasma sp. Kam2015
GAGAAAGACAACGAGACGTTGATGACGTACGGAGTGAACGTTATATCCGAGTAATTGCCAACATTGATGCCTGTGCCATTGAAAACGTTAAGTGCCATCGATGCCTGGACAGACTTATTCGTCATTGCTGAAGAGAGATTGATCGATGCCACTGAGATGACCCTGATCGCGTAGGGATCGAAGGGTATGTTGTTGTAATAAGAATAAATGTATACGCTTCCGTTATCGTAGATGTTCTCGAATGCATCGATCGTAAGCGATGGGTACATGTTCAGGTGATGCATAGATATGAAAGATGCCCATGCATCGGATACGTTGTAGAACTGTGGCGTAAGAAAAATAGAGCCGTTGAAGAAATCGAGCGATGTGTTCGCGAGAACATACGTCTTATTGGAATCAGGATACGAACCGAAGATCTGTACATCGATCGTGGTGTTGTTGATGATTGATAATTCCCTCGATGCATTCGCTATATCTGTTATCGGATCATCGTACACGTAATAGTTTACACGCGGTCCGAGATCCAGGTTCTTCCTATGAAGCTGTGTTTGTGGATGAGAGGC
>NZ_QJSM01000055.1 GCF_003205235.1 Thermoplasma sp. Kam2015
TGGAGATAGGCTATGAAAACGATGAGAACTGAACAGATCTTTATCCATGATAATGGCGTAATATCCAGAATGTGCCATGTATCAAAGAACCTATATAATCAGGTAAATTATATCCTAAGAAACCAGTTCTTCAATAAGGAAAAATTATCATCATACAAGGATCTTGCAAAACAGTTTTCAAAACCATCAGGTATAGAGGAAAACAACAACTTCCAGAAACTGCCAGCACAGACAGCACAGTGGACAATTAAGAAGGTCAAGGAATCATGGAATTCCTTCTTCAGGGCATTAAAAACATACAAAAAACATCCAGAACTATTCGATGGAATTCCGAAACCACCAAAATACAAGAATAAAGATGGAGAATTTATATTAATATTCACAAACCAGCAGTGTTCTATTGATAATGGAATATTAAAATTCCCAAAAATCATGGATCTGGAGGTGAAGACAAGATTAGATGAT
>NZ_QJSM01000056.1 GCF_003205235.1 Thermoplasma sp. Kam2015
AAGATCGTCGACCCGGATACGGACAGGGTTCTGTTTGAAGAGCAGGGCATGTTCAATCTGCCGGAGCCTGAGCCGGTGGACAGGCCCACCACGATCCAGATCCGCGCGTCGACCAGGAGGCTTCTGAACCAGTGGGACGAGACGCACTACGTTGGCCACAGGCGTTCATACGATGAGATCATCAGGGCGCTGCTGAGCAGCACCATGGAGGAGGAGCCGGATTTCCTGAAATGGAACCTGAAGCCCATTGACAAGCAGATCCTCAGCCTTCTCAGAAGGGGGAAGACGAAGACAAGGGAGATACTTGAAGAGATGAGGAAGCAGAACATCGACGTCACGCTCAGAACGGTTGAGATCAGGCTTGACAACCTGATGGCCAAGGATCTGGTCACCAGGAAGAAGGACGACAAAAGAGGGTACAGTTACAGCCT
>NZ_QJSM01000057.1 GCF_003205235.1 Thermoplasma sp. Kam2015
ATAGAGAATCCAGGATTCATAAAGAAGGTAGAGAAAAGAATAAAGCGTCTTCAAAAACAGCTATCGAAAAAGGAGAATGGATCGAAGAATAGAAGGAAGCATATACTTAAATTACAGAAGGAGTACATGAAGCTGAGAAACATGCGTGAAGACTTCGATGATAAAATATCTACTGCGATAGCCAAGCAGTACGATACCATCATCATCGAAGATCTGAACGTAAAAGGAATGATGCAGAACCATCATATATCGAAGAGTCTAAGTGATGTTTCTTTCTATTCCTTCAAGCAGAAACTGGAATGGAAAGCAGAAAAATATGGAAAGAATATAATAGAGATAGGAAGGTTCGATCCATCATCTAAGATATGTTCATCATGCGGTAACATAAAGCATGATCTGAAGTTATCAGATCGCATATATC
>NZ_QJSM01000058.1 GCF_003205235.1 Thermoplasma sp. Kam2015
CTGTTTTTGAAGACGCTTTATTCTTTTCTCTACCTTCTTTATGAATCCTGGATTCTCTATTGCTATACCATTCGATAAGGTTGCAAATTTTTCGATGCCTAGATCTATGCCAACGGAGTTCTCTGAGGATAATGGTTTCTTCTCTGGTAGTTCTTCTTCATTTTCATATATAATAGAGCAGTAATAGTATCCTGAATCCTTGGTTATTACTATCTCGTTGATGTCTTTAATCTCGGACAGCTTCTTCTCAGAGCCCTTGAAGTATATGCCTTCAGAGAACTTTGGGAAATATATCCTGTTTCCTTGAATTTTGATGTGCTGTGGTACTGCGAAGTATTCGTTAATACCTTTCCTTTTGAATCTTGGATGATCTGCATTCTTATGGAAGAAGTTCTTGAATGCATTATCAAGAAAGCGTA
>NZ_QJSM01000059.1 GCF_003205235.1 Thermoplasma sp. Kam2015
AATCTTGATAACTCTTTATTGAAATACTGGTTTATTGATTTCAGAACACCGCCCTTGACAGCAATACCCTTTTCGGATATGTTGTTTCCAATGGTTACGATGTTCCTCACACCAATATCGATGCCCAGTATTCTCTTAGGACTTAACTCCGATACGTCTGATATCTCTTTAGAATATACTATCTCCACATCATAGCCGATGCCCAATGGTATAATCCGCACTTCCCTCAGATCTACATCATCTAATCTTGTCTTCACCTCCAGATCCATGATTTTTGGGAATTTTAATATTCCATTATCAATAGAACACTGCTGGTTTGTGAATATTAATATAAATTCTCCATC
>NZ_QJSM01000060.1 GCF_003205235.1 Thermoplasma sp. Kam2015
ATGGATAACGATGATAATCTATTCCTATCGTAGGTTAAACCACAGCTATTGCATTTGGATGCTTTCCAGATTGGGTGCTCTAATCTTCCACCACATACAGGACATTCAGAAGAAGTCCCCTCTGGATCTATATACAATGTTTTATTATTTGATTTATAATCTATAAATCTCTGGAATAATCTGTATGGCCATCTGTTAATATCTGTTCTGAACCTCTTTGATCTATTTGGATTGTTTTTAGATTTATCGTTGTTTTTATCTTTATTGTTCTTTTTCTTTCCATTCTCCTTTATATTTGTTAAATCCTCAAATACAAAGGTCTTATCATCATTGTCCTTTACTA
>NZ_QJSM01000061.1 GCF_003205235.1 Thermoplasma sp. Kam2015
ATAATGGAATATTAAAATTCCCAAAAATCATGGATCTGGAGGTGAAGACAAGATTAGATGATAATACAGATTTAAGGGAGGTAAGAATTATACCATTAGGTGTCGGCTATAATGTGGAAATTGTTTACGCTAAGGAAATAGACAATGTGTCGGAGTTAAGTCCTAAGAGAATACTAGGCATCGATATTGGTGTGAGGAACATCGTAACCATTGGAAACAACATATCCGAAAAGGGTATTGCTGTCAAGGGCGGTGTTCTGAAATCAATAAACCAGTATTTCAATAAAGAGTTATCAAGATTAA
>NZ_QJSM01000062.1 GCF_003205235.1 Thermoplasma sp. Kam2015
TCATGGCATATTCTATGACTGCTTTTGATAGTTTATGCATGATATCCTTTATTTTTCTGTTCCTTGTTAAATACAGCCTGTTTATCCTTTTTGTATTCTCTCTGTTTTTCCTCTGCCTGTCACTGATAGATTTTAATCTTGATAACTCTTTATTGAAATACTGGTTTATTGATTTCAGAACACCGCCCTTGACAGCAATACCCTTTTCGGATATGTTGTTTCCAATGGTTACGATGTTCCTCACACCAAT
>NZ_QJSM01000063.1 GCF_003205235.1 Thermoplasma sp. Kam2015
CCGTAAGATAAAGGACATCATGCACAAGCTTAGCAGATCCATAGTCGAATACGCATTGTCAAGAAAGATCGATACGATCGTTATAGGTCACAACGATGGATGGAAGCAGTCTGTGGATATCGGTAAGGAGAACAACCAGAACTTTGTGCAGATACCTTTCAATATGCTCATACAGCAGATTAAATACAAAGCAGAAGAGAAAGGGATCAATGTCATGATACA